>JBDSWG010000034.1:0-2816 GCA_039926825.1 Ferruginibacter sp. | reverse complement strand
GAAGCAAAAGCTTCATTCAGTTCTATTAAATCAATATCGGCCAGGTTCATGCCGGCCTGCTTCAAAACTTTTGGTACAGCAGCCACCGGTCCAATACCCATAACACGTGGATGCACACCCGCACTCGCACAATTTACCAAACGGGCAATGGGTTTCAGCCCCAGTTCATTAATCATCTGTTCACTCATTACTATTACGAAGGCTGCACCATCACTCGTCTGGGAAGAGTTCCCCGCAGTTACGGAACCACCAGCCGCAAAAGCGGGTTTTAGTTTCGCCAGCACTTCAACAGAAGTATCTTCCCGCACGCCTTCATCCGTATCCACAACGTAATTTTTCACTTTCCGTTTTCCTTTTTCATCTATGTAAACCTGTTCCACATCTATGGGCAATATCCCCGACTTAAAATAACCGTTATGGATAGCCGCAGCTGCTTTTTTATGGCTATTAAAACTAAAAAAATCCTGGTCTTCTCGACTCACATTATATTCTTTCGCCACCGCTTCTGCCGTCAGGCCCATACTCAGGTAATAATCCGGCTCGTCGCTCGCAATGGAATATGCCGGCACCGTTTTCCACCCGGCTGTAGGTACCAGGCTCATACTTTCTGTGCCGCCGGCAATAATACATTCAGCCATACCACTGCGAATTTTTGCCGTTGCCATCGCAATACTTTCCAGCCCGCTGGCACAATACCGGTTAATAGTAATGCCCGGTGCATCAAACCCCACGGCACGGGCAGCTATTATACGTCCTACCTGTAAACCCTGCTCTGCTTCGGGCACGGCATTACCAACGATTACATCATCCACTCTTTTCACGTCAAGTTGTGGCACACTGGCCAGCAAGGCTTTAATAACATTAATAGCCAGGTCATCAGGTCGGGTAAACCTGAATCCGCCTTTTTTACTTTTTGCAATTGCGGTTCTAAAACCAGCAACGATATAAGCTTCCTGCATAATTTTTATGTTTTTATTTGGCGCTGTCACCATTAATTCAATATTCATCAGGAGTTCCGGCCATCCGTTACAAGCTCCACTTCGTTGCGCTTTCCACTCCTGTCCGGCAGCCCTTCAGCAGCATCTCCCTAACGGGCAACAACCAATTAGTTGTTTATGCAACTTATATCAAAGTTATCAATCCTAATCCAAACCAAAAAACTGATTATTGGCTATTTTCGCAGACATGTATAAGTTGTTGCGTACCCTGCTTTTTTTGTTTGATGCTGAAAAAGTGCATTATTTTTCCATGAATATATTGCAGCAATTGGTAAAGGTTGGTATTGCAAGAAATTGGATACAAAAAAAATTTAAGCCAAAGTCATTTCCGGTAAATGCCTGGGGATTACATTTTAAAAATCCTGTAGGCCTTGGTGCGGGGTTCGATAAAAACGCTTTATACTTAAAAGAACTGGCCTTACTGGGTTTTGGATTCATAGAGACAGGCACGGTGACGCCGCTTGCACAACAAGGAAATGACAGCCCAAGGCTATTCCGGCTTTCTATAGATAAAGCCCTCATCAATCGTATGGGTTTTAATAACGATGGTGCAGAAATCATTGCAGGAAGGTTGCAACGATACCGTGAAGAAAGTAGTGGGAGCGATTTGATTATAGGCGCCAACATTGGTAAAAATAAATGTACACCCAATGAAGATGCCTGGAAGGATTACCTTTTTTGCTATAAAACGCTTTACAGATACGCTGATTATTTTGTAGTGAATGTAAGCAGCCCAAATACAAGTGGATTACGCGACCTGCAGGAAAAATCTGCATTACATAAAATTCTTACAACTTTACAAAAAGAAAATTCTGCTAACAAACCATTGTTACTCAAAATTGCACCCGATTTAAGCGATGCTCAATTACAGGATGTAATTGATCTTGCCGAAGAAATAAATTTGCATGGGCTCATCATTGCCAATACTACGTTAGACAGGAAAAATCTGAAATCTTCAAAAGCACTTACTACGGAATCCGGTGGTCTTAGCGGGCGGCCATTGTTTACAAAAAGTACTGCCATGCTTTCGAAAGTTTCTACTGCATTGCAGGGCGACACGTTGTTTATTGCCAGCGGTGGAATTTTTTCGGGTAATGATGCCCGTGAAAAAATGAAAAGTGGAGCGACCTTGTTACAAGTATGGACGGGATTTATTTATGAAGGCCCGGGGATCGTTAAGAAAATTGTTGATGCCCTGAGCGATTAAAGATTTGTAGAAGGTCATTGCATTAAAGGTCAATAAGCTTTTCGGTAGTGAACACATCAGTAGCTAATTTCAGACAGATATTTCCAGCAAAACTATTATTGGTTTAGCCTGTATTTGTCTATGTAGTGAGTACTAAATACTAAGTACTCTCTCTTCTTTCCTTAGTTTTGCGCCATGGAATATTTATTTACCAGCGAAAGCCTTATTAGCCTGCTTGTTTTGATTGTATTAGAAGTTGTATTGGGCATTGACAATGTGATCTTCGTAAGTATAATTCTCAACAGGCTAAAAGAAAAAGCCGACCAAAAAAGAGCCAGGACTATCTGGATGATTACCGGGATTATTTCCCGGAGCCTGATGTTACTGGGCCTGGGCTGGTTGCTGCGCCAAAAAGGAAATGCTGTGCTTACAATTTTTGGAAAAGGTTTCGACCTGGCGAGTATTGTTATGATTGCCGGGGGTTTATTTCTTATTTATAAATCAGTAATGGAAATACATGGAAAACTGGAAGGGGAAGATGTAAATGATAAAACATTGAACAAACCCGGGCTGGGCTTTGGCCAGGCTATCTTCCAGATTATGCTGATAGATGCTGTCTTTTCTTTTGATAG
>JBDSWG010000033.1:0-7679 GCA_039926825.1 Ferruginibacter sp. | reverse complement strand
CCCATCACCAATACACTGGCATCTTTAATGTTCCCGTTGTGTTGTATGATGTGTTGCAAAACTTTTTTTGCCACGTAACCCGCCATGCCATCATTAATATTACGGCCGGCTAATATAACCTGGCTTTCATAACCCAACTGCCGCGATTTATATGTGAGATAATAGGGATCTACGCCAATGCAGTGCCCACCTACCAGCCCTGGCTGAAAACTCAGAAAGTTCCATTTTGTTCCTGCAGCTTCCAATACTTCGAAGGTATTGATGTTCATTTTATCGAAAATGATAGAGAGTTCATTCATCAGTGCAATGTTGAGATCCCGTTGTGTGTTCTCAATAATCTTTGCTGCTTCTGCCACTTTAATGGAGGATGCTTTATGAACCCCCGCCTTTACGACGAGTTCATATACCTTCGCAATAACATCCAGGCTTTCTTCACAACATCCACTCACTACTTTTACTATGCTGCTAAGGGTATGCTCTTTATCCCCCGGGTTAATTCTTTCAGGTGAATAACCAATCTTATAATCTTCGGTCATTTTAAGGTCTGAAATTTTCTCAATTATAGGCACACAATCTTCTTCTGTACAACCCGGGTAAACGGTGCTTTCAAAGACGACATAGTCTCCTTTCTTTATTACTTTACCAATGGTTTCACTGGCACGCTGCACGGGTATTAGGTCCGGAATATTATGTTCATCAACTGGGGTAGGCACCGCCACAATGAAAAAGTTTGCTGTTCGTAAAACATCAAGGTCATTTGTAAATTCTATATCACATCCTTCGAAAGCATTCTTATCCAATTCTTTACTTGGATCTATCCCTTGCTTCATCATTGCCACCCTGTCCGCGTTTATATCGAACCCAATTACAGATATTTTTCTGGCAAATTCAAGTGCAATTGGCAGGCCTACATAACCCAGGCCGATGACGGCAAGTTTTTTCTTCTTTTCAGTTAGTTCCGTATACATTTCTAATTTATAGTGTTTATTTATTTACCTGCTTGTAAATTCTTTGGGTAGCTTAAATAATTCTTCGTGAGGTAAACTTTTAAAATATTCATAAGTAATTCTGAGCCCTTCTTCCCGGCTCACCTTTGGTTGCCATCCGAGAATTTCTTTTGCTACTGTAATATCCGGCTGACGTTGTTTCGGATCATCTTCGGGTAAGGGCAGGTAAGAAATTTTTTGTGTTGTTCCAGTGAGGCGGATAATTTCTTCCGCAAATGATTTAAGCGAAATTTCATCAGGGTTACCAATGTTTACTGGTAACGCATAATCGCTCATCAGCAACCGGTAAATACCTTCTACCAAATCATCTACATAACAAAAACTCCGGGTCTGGCTTCCATTACCAAAAACCGTCAGATCTTCCCCACGCAAAGCCTGGCCGATAAATGCCGGCAATGCCCGCCCATCGTTTAGCCGCATACGTGGGCCATAGGTGTTGAAAATCCGGACAATCCGCGTTTCAACATGGTGAAAACTATGGTAGGCCATAGTAATGGCTTCCTGGAAGCGCTTTGCTTCGTCATACACACCACGTGGGCCAATGGGATTTACATTACCCCAATAAGTTTCTTTCTGTGGGTGTTCCAGTGGATCACCATAAACTTCACTTGTGCTGGCTACGAGTATCCGGGCTTTTTTTGCCAGCGCCAGGCCCAGGCAATTATGAGTTCCTAAAGAACCGACTTTTAATGTCTGGATAGGAATTTTTAAATAATCTATAGGGCTGGCAGGTGAAGCAAAATGCAGGATATAATCCAGGTCTCCCTTTACATGAATGAACCGTGAAACATCCTGGTGGTAAAATTGGAAATTGGGTAATGGAAAAAGATGCTCAATATTTTTCAGATCGCCGGTGATGAGGTTGTCCATCGCAATAACATCAAAACCTTCTTTTATAAAACGGTCACAAAGATGCGAACCTAAAAAACCTGCGGCGCCTGTTATGAGTACTTTTTTTGCCAATACCTTTTTTATTATTGATTACTAATTATTGATTACTTATTATTGATTATTTATTATTGATTATACACTCCAACCCTGAATCTTCTTTATAAATGAAGAAGCTACAACCCTGATTCCTAATTCCAAATTCCTTATCAACTAATCGACTAATTAACTAATCTCTAATTACCTCTCCTCCCCACGACTCTCCTACCAACACTTTCATAATGAAAGCCCTGCTTCTCCATTTGCCCGAGATCAAATAAATTACGCCCGTCAAAGATCACCTGGCTTTTCAATAATGAATTTATTTTATCAAAATCCGGCGTCCGGAATTCATTCCATTCTGTTGCAATTACCAATGCATCTGCCTCCTGTAAAGCATCATACTGGCTGCTCACAAAATTAATTTTATCTCCCACAAGTTGCTTTACATTATTCATGGCTTCGGGGTCAAAGGCCGTAACTGTTGCGCCTTCTGCCAGCAGGGCATCAATAATATACAAAGCCGGGGCTTCCCGTATGTCGTCCGTATTGGGTTTAAAGGCCAGGCCCCATAAGGCAAAATGTTTTCCTTTTAAATCCCCATTGAAATATTTTTTTATTTTCGGTAGTAAATGAAGCTTTTGTTTTTCATTTACATCCATCACAGCTTCCAGAATTTTGAAATCATAATTCACTTCATGCGAAGATTTTGAGAGAGCCTGCACATCCTTAGGGAAACAACTACCACCATAACCAATACCCGGGAACAAAAATCTTTTACCAATTCTTTCATCACTACCGATGCCCCGGCGAACCATATCCACATCTGCTCCAAGCTTTTCGCAGAGCTGGGCAATTTCATTCATAAAACTAATCTTCACGGCCAGGAAAGCATTAGCTGCATACTTCGTAAGTTCAGCCGATTTTTCATCCATAAAGATGATCGGGTTTCCCTGCCTGACAAATGGCGTATATAATTCATTCAGCACTTTAATAGCTTTCTCCGAGCGGGTGCCAATAACGACCCTGTCCGGCTTCATGAAATCTGCTACGGCTACGCCTTCCCGTAAGAACTCGGGGTTACTCACTACGTCAAAACAATCCTGTATTCCAGCGTCCGCTTCCATTATGGCCGCCGTCACTTTTTCGGCCGTGCCCACGGGCACCGTACTTTTGTCAATAATAACTTTATAATCTCCCGGTTTCATAAGCCCACCAAGATCCCGGGCTACGCCTAAAATATATTTCAGATCTGCACTGCCATCTTCCCCTGGTGGCGTGGGTAAAGCCAAAAAAATAACTTCGGCATCTTTTACAGCCTCCGGAAGTGACGTCGTAAAAAATAATCTTCCTTCCTTTTGGTTGCGGGTAAAAAGTTTTTCCAGGCCAGGCTCATAAATGGTTACCTGCCCCCCGGACAACTTATTCACTTTACTTTCATCAATGTCTACACAGGTTACTTTATTTCCTGTTTCTGCAAAACAGGTTCCTGTCACCAGGCCCACATATCCAGTTCCTATTACGGCAATTTTCATTTCGCTTGATCTTCTTTGGTTAGATAAGTTATAACGTGTTCAATAATAAAATCCTGTTGTTCTTTTTCCAGTTCCGTGTGCACAGGCAGGGAAATAACCCTTTCTGTCAACCAATCTGTAACAGGCAAATCAAAGTCGCTGCCGCCAAATGCATCGAACATTTTTTGCCGGTGGGCTGGTACCGGGTAATAAATCATAGAAGGAACGTTTTCTCCGGCTAAATATTCGTGCAGGCCATCTCTTTTTTCCGCTGGCACTAAAATAGTGTATTGGTGAAAAACATGAGAAGACCAGGATGCCCTATGCGGAACCGTGAGGCCTGCAACATTTTTAAAGCCTTCGTCATAATAATCTGCAGCCAGGCGCCGGGCATCGTTGTATTCATCCAGGTGTTTTAGTTTGATATCAAGTATGGCTGCCTGCATAGCATCTAACCGGGAGTTGCAACCTACTATTTCATGATAGTAACGCGTTCTTTGCCCATGGGATGCAATCATTCGTAATTTTTCTGCAAGGGCATCATCATCCGTAAACATGGCCCCGCCATCGCCATAAGCGCCCAGGTTTTTAGAAGGGTAAAAAGATGTACAGCCAATATGGCCAAGCGTTCCCGTCTTCTTTCGGCTGCCATCAGGGAATATATAATTGTTGCCAATGGCCTGGGCATTATCTTCTATAACATAGAGATTATGCTTTTTAGCCAGGGCCAGAATTTTGTCCATTTCTGCCGCCTGACCATATAAATGAACGGGCACAATGGCTTTCGTTTTTGGCGTAATTGCTGCTTCAACGGCTTCGGGGTCCAGGCAAAAATTCTGTTTGTCTACTTCCACAAAAACAGGACGGATACCCAACAGCGCAGCCACCTCTACGGTAGCGATGTAAGTAAAAGAAGGCGTAATAATTTCATCGCCAGCCTTAATATCCAGGGCCATAAGTGCAATCTGCAGGGCATCTGTGCCATTAGCACAGGGAACCACGTGCTTGCAGCCATGGTAAGCAGCGAGGTTTGCCGCAAAATTATTTACAGCTGCTCCTCCAATAAAATGAGAACTTTCCATCACAGCAATGACGGCTTCATCCACTTCTTTTTTAATTTTGTGATACTGGGTTTTAGTATCCACCATTTGTATGGGCTTCATAAAGAAATATCCGTGTTTTAGCGGCGCAAAGATAAGGTTTTGAGCGGCGTCTGACCGCTATTGAGTAATAAGGGCATTTTACCCGAATCCTGTATTTTTGTTCGAAAGCAAACTGGTTGAACGTTTTCCTCTATAATATTTTCGTTTATTCATTATGGGCAGGTATGTGGCTCATAAGCCCCTGGAATAAGAAAGCCTGTGCCTGGCTGGATGGCAGGGAAGCCTGGAAAGAAAAAATACTCGGCTGGAAAAAAGAAGGAAATGGTGGGCAGGTCATTTGGATGCATTGCGCCAGCCTGGGAGAATTTGAGCAGGGGCGCCCTGTTTTGGAAGGTCTTGCAAAAATGTACCCTGGCGCAAGGATATTACTGACCTTCTTCTCCCCCAGCGGTTTTGAAATACAAAAAAATTATACCCTTGCAAGCCTGGTTTGTTATTTACCCCTGGATACACCTGCAAATGCGAGATGGTTCCTGGACCAGGTAAATCCTACAGTTGTTTTATGGATTAAGTATGAATATTGGTATCATTTGTTGAAGGAAATTCATCACCGAAAAATTCCCGCTTTGCTGGTTTCCGCAGTATTCATGCCCTGGCAGAATTTCTTTAAATGGTATGGAAAATTCTGGCGGAATATGCTGCATTTTTTTGATGTCATTTTTGTGCAGGATAAATCGTCTTTGAAATTATTACAGAAAACTGGGTACACTGGTCCCGCCATCTGTGCCGGTGATACCCGGTTTGACAGGGTGCTGGATATTGCACAAAAGCCAAATGATTTGCCCGGCATATTTAAAGAATTTTGCAATGGAGAGAAAATTATCATTGCCGGCAGTACCTGGCCTGAAGATGAAAAAATACTTTTGCATTACGCCAACATAAACCCGCAGGTGAAATTAATAATAGCACCACACCAGGTGGATCCTATTCACATGGAGGAAGTAAATAAAGGGTTCAGGAATTCGATTCTTTATTCAAGAGCCGTAACCTCCGGAGAAAACATTTCGGGGTACCATGTGCTCATAATTGATAATATCGGGATGCTGTCAGTATTGTACCAGTATGCCGATATAACCTACATTGGTGGCGGTTTTGGAGATGCGGGTATTCATAATACCCTGGAGGCAGCTGTTTTTGGCAAGCCTGTTATTTTCGGGCCGGAACATGAAAAATTTACTGAAGCTTTTGGCTTAATGGATTGCGGCGGAGCCTTTACTATTACCAATGCGCTGGAACTGGAAAAAATTTTTGATGAATTATTGGAAAACAATAAAGCTTTACTAAAAGCCGGGAACGCAGCCGGAAAATATGTTTCTGATCATGCGGGGGCTACTAAAATAATTTTAGATTACGTAGAAGGAAACCGTCTTATGATCAATTGATCAAATTGCTTCACCACCGGGTCTTTATCATCCCAGGCAAGCTTTACTTTCAACTCCCGGCGTATCCAGTATTCGGCTTCAGGGAAAATGCTGAAATTATTTATGGTTTTTATGCTGCGCTCATACATCACTTCATCCCCGCGAAAAAGTTCATTTATAAAGAGGAAACGATCATTGACACCAATGGCTTTTTTCAAATCTTTTATGGCTGTATCCTTTAAAGTATCACTTAATTCAATCTGGGTTTGCCTTAACCGATCGTTCAATGAAGCTGTGGGCTGACCAAAGACAGCAGGTTCCGGATCTTGTTTTTCTGCCGGCGCGGGTTGCTGGTGCCTGAGAGTAGGAATATCTTCTACCGGATCAAAAACTAAGGTAGGTTTATTCTGGACTGTGATTTTGTTCCGCGATTCTGCATTTTTCTTTATCTCCTCAAGTTCTGCTTCCACTTCTGCTTCATCTACCTGCAAGACAGCTACCGTCTTTTCTTCATCGTCGCCATTTAACGGTTCCTCAGTTAATTGAGGCCTTGGTAAAACCGAAGGGGCCACATCCATAGAGATCATTTTATCCGACTCTTTACTGCTATCCATATCCATAACTGCCAGCAATTCTGCCTGCAGCATTTGAGCCGAAACCAAAAGATGTGAAGCCGGCATTTTATCATTCAATTCCCGCTGCAGCTTATCTACAAGGGTTTTCACCCGATTCATCATAACCTGAAATTTTTTTATATTTCAATAATGGAAAAAATGTTTTGAGCCTTGCCCGGAAATCCTCAATCTTTGCAGGGCAGGTTAAAGTTACAAACAGAAAATTAAAGTTACTTAGAGAATGTTTATTGAACCAAGTTTGAAAGGGGAACGCCGGGGATGGATAGAAGTGATTTGCGGCAGTATGTTCAGTGGTAAAACAGAAGAACTTATCCGCCGGTTGAAGCGTGTAAAAATTGCCAACCTCTCAGTAGAAATATTTAAACCTGCCATGGATACCCGCTATGATGCAATCAATATTGTAAGCCATGACACCAATTTTATACTATCTACCCCGGTAGAAAATGCCCAGTCTATCCTGCTGATGGCGCAGGATGTAGATGTTGTCGGAATAGATGAAGCCCAGTTTTTTGATGCGGAGATAGCCTTTGTGTGTGAGCAACTTGCTATCCGGGGAATAAGGGTAATTGTGGCCGGGCTGGATATGGACTACCGCGGCAAACCATTTGGCCAGATGCCCAACCTGCTGGCCATTGCAGATTATATAACCAAGCTGCATGCCATCTGCATGAAATGCGGCAATATTGCCAATGTGAGTTACCGTAAAATTTCAGAAGGCGGCCAGGTCCTCCTGGGAGAAAAAGATATTTATGAACCACGGTGCCGCCTATGCGCACAGGCCGGTTGAGGAGTTTAAGTTTATAATTTATTAGGTAGATTATAATTGTAGATGCTTAAAATAAATTTAGCGTCATTGAAGGTATAAAGTAACTAAAGTATAATTGTATTATGAATGTTGATGCCTAAAAAAAACTTTACATACTTTACATTCCCTTTTTACATGTTTTCAACTAAAAAAGTGCTCTACAAATAACAAGGCCGCAAAAAATTTGCGGCCTTGTTATTTTCAACATATTTTGATTTTACCTGCTAATAACGAGTTTCGTTACTTGTACCGTATTATTAGTAAACA
>JBDSWG010000032.1:0-14590 GCA_039926825.1 Ferruginibacter sp. | reverse complement strand
TTAGGTACGGGTTCTTCAAACTGGATTCCATCCAGTTCAAATTTATTACTAAAGTGTAATTTTTTCTTCCCGTTTACTTCTACCCATACCATACCTTCCCCTTCATAAAAGGCGGTAGTAACGGAGTCGGATACACGATGCAGGTCATCTTCATCAAATTCTTTTTTAACAAGGCGATCGATGAGCAGGAAAATTTCTTTTTGTGTGTCTATAACCTTTTCCAGCTTTGGTGCTTCCAGCAGGTCTTCTATGTTATGCACCGCATTATTAAAATACAGCCTGGCAAAACCTTTCTGCAATAAAATATTCAGTTCTTCCTTTATTTCCCTGTTGCGATGTATGAGAAATGGGACAAGGATTAAAATTTTATCGCCTTCTTTTGTAGCCTGTATAGCTTCCACAACATCTTTTACGTCATCTTTTTTAACTTCTCTCCCGCTTACAGGGGAAATGGTTTTACCAATGCGGGCATATAGCAGCCGCAAATATTCATATACTACCGTCATACTACCCACAGTACTACGAGGCGTACGCGTAATTACTTTTTGTTCTATGGCAATGGCGGGGCATAACCCTTTTATATAATCTACATCCGGTTTATTCATACGCTGCATAAACTGGCGGGCATAGGCACTCAGGCTTTCTGCATAACGGCGCTGGCCTTCTGCAAATAAGGTATCTATCGTTAAAGAAGATTTGCCGGAACCTGAAACGCCTGTAACAACAATAAATTTATTGCGTGGTATGGTAACCGTAACATTCTTAAGATTGTGTAAACGGGCGCCTTTAATATGTATTCCTTCTGGGGAGGCAGTTTTTGAAGACTTTTTTTTGGTGAGCGTGGAAGATGCTGTTTTTGCCATAATGAACTGCAAAAATAACCTGAAAATTCTCTTATTTAATATGTGAAATTATTGCCAAAAGAGATTTAGCAACAATAAAAAAAAATAAATATTTATATCTTGGAACAATAAAGACGGAAAATATTTTCGAAAAAAATTTGGTGGTTTAAATATTATCATTACTTTCACAGTCCAATATCCAATAAAAGTGAAAAGCCGTCGAGCCTATCTATCAGACTTCTACGCAATTTTCTCTCATTATTGGTTTTAACAAACTGTCCTAAACCATCTAAACTGTAGAAGTAATGAAATGCCTTAACAACCTAACAGACCAGCAATTAGTACATCTTTACATGAACGGAGATTCCGATGCCCTCGCCACTCTTGTCGTTCGTTACAAAGATAAAATCTTCACTTCCATTTATTTACTCGTTAAAGACAAATACCTGGCCGAAGATATTTTCCAGGATGTTTTTATCCGGATTATTGACACATTAAAAAGTGGTAAGTATACCGATGAAGGTAAATTCTTACCCTGGGCCATGCGTATTGCACATAACTTATGTGTAGACCATTTCCGCAAAGTTAAGAGAAGCCCTTCCATCAAAACCAGCGATGACCGCGACATTTTTGAAGTACTTAATTTCTCTGAGCCCGGCGCTGATCACCGAATGATGGCGGACCAAAGCCACGATAAAGTTCGCCGTATGATTGACCTTTTACCTGAAGATCAGCGTGAAGTTATCATCCTGCGTCATTATGCAGACCTGAGTTTTAAAGAAATTTCTGCCCTAACAAAATGCAGCATTAATACTGCACTTGGAAGAATGCGTTATGGCTTAATCAACCTGCGCAAAATGATGACTGAAAAACAAATAGCGCTTTAAAGTATTGACTATATTTTATAACGGCCGCTCAAATGTTTGAGCGGCTTTTTTATTTGGATGTTTAGAGAGAAGTTCAAAAATAAGGGCGCAACTTCGAACCTTAAACCTTAAACCTCAAACCTTCAACTTTAAACTTTATTTATTCGTTTTGTCAAAAGCTTCCAGGCCACATTTTAACCAGTCCAGGTATTCAGCAGCCGACGGCGTATACCCGACAGGGTAATTCATGAGCTCTTCTTTATTATTCAATATCGCATACAGTGGCTGTGCATTGTTTTTAAAATTTTCTGTCTCAAAGGCTGACCATTTATCCCCCACAGTTTTAATCTGCCTGGTAGAACCATCCGAACCCTCATATGTAAAGGAAGAACCCAGCGGTAATTTCTTCTTATCATCTACATAAAGAGACACAACTACATAATTATTCTTCATCACTTCGTAAACAGTGGGATCGCTCCAGATGTTTTCCTCCATTCGCCGGCAATTTACACAGGCATATCCTGTAAAATCCAGGAGAAGGGGTTTACCTGTAGAACGGGCCAATGCCAGGCCTTCATCGTAATCGTGGGTGCAGGTGAGGTTCAGTACACATTCATTACCCGTATGGTAAATGCTGTAGTATAACGGTGGCGGGAAACCGCTAATTAAAGTAAGATTCGCATAGCGGCTGTTTGTGAGTCCCGGCACTAGATATAAAGTAAACAACAGGGTAATTAAGCCTACTAATTTCCTGTTTTTGGAAATCTTATGGTTAGGATCATCATGCGGGAAATGTATGATTCCAAATAAGTAGAGGCTTAGCCCTAAACCAATCAGTATCCAAATTCCTATGAATACCTCTCTTTTCAATAGTCCCCAGTGTGAAACAAGATCCGCATTGGAAAGAAATTTAAAAGCCATAGCCAGTTCTATAAATCCGAGAACAACCTTAACGGTTGTGAGCCAGCCGCCGGATTTTGGTAAACTATTGAGCCAGTTAGGGAATAACGCAAATAAAGCAAAAGGTAATGCCAGCGCCAGGCCAAAACCTGCCATGCCACTGGTAAGTTGCATGGCGCCACCATCTGTGGTGAGCGAACCTGCAAGCAGCGAGCCCAGGATAGGCCCTGTGCAACTGAAAGAAACGATGGCGAGTGTGAGCGCCATAAAGAAAATACCACTGATTTTTCCCAGTCCGGATTTGCTGTCAGCCGAATTCGTAATGCTACCGGGCAAACTGATTTCAAAGTAACCAAAGAATGAAATTGCGAATACCACAAACACCACAAAAAAGACAACATTCAAAATAACGTTGGTCGAAATATTATTCAGGATAGCCGGATCCAGTTTGTCTAAAAAGTGAAAAGGAACACTGAGTAAAATATAAATCAGGAATATAAAAAAGCCATAAAGAAAAGCATTGCGCACGCCGGTTTTACGGCTCTGCGCCTTTTTTGTAAAGAAAGAAACAGTAAGGGGAATCATGGGGAAAACACAAGGCGTAAGTAAAGCCACCAGGCCGCCTAAAAAGCCTAAGATAAAAAGTGATAACAAACCCGAAGATTTCTCGGCCTGCAGGGATTGTGATGCCAGTTTACCACAATCATTTACAGGCTTCTCCAAATTTATGGTGCTAATCAAAATCCTGTTAGAAGCACCTGCGGATTTTCCACCTTCGATTTTTACCGTGAGTGGAATTTCTTTCGGAAGAAAATTTTCAGCATCCGCCACGGCATACACAAGTGTGAATGGCAAATCTGCAGGTACTTCTCCCGAAAATGTAATTTCTTTTTCCAGCAATACCATCCCCGAGGCTACTTGCCGGTCTTTGTCAAATATTTTATCATGTATATTCTGCAGTGAAGATGTAAGGCGTAACGGAGAGGATTGCACGCTGCTATCTAATAAAATTTTTATACCTTCCAGCTCATCTGCTTTATCATCATTGGCATAAATAAACCAACCCGGTTTTACCTCACCACTTATTTTGAGCAGGTATTTCTGTGGACTAATTTTTTCTGAAATTACCTTCCAGGGTATGGCAATGCTATCCTGGGCTAAAGCATTTGTACCCACTGTAACGAGGATAAAAACGATAACCAGGCGGGAGAAAAATGTGGATATAAAAGACATCGTAAAAAAAAACCCCCGGTGAAACGGGGATATACAAATGTAAAAAATTATTTACCGGAAAGTTTTACCACAAAAGGAATTTCTTTAGGTGGCAGGCATTTGCGGTCGTTACATACCATGTAAGAAACGGTGCCTTTAATAATCGTGCTTGCAGATGACTTGAGCTTTACCTTTTGAACAAAATCAACTTTGGTATTATAGAACCTGAGTTCAGAACCAAAATTCTTATCATATTCTTTTTCGAGTTTACCGATTTCCTGCACTTTTCCGTCCAGTTTAACCAGGGGATTTTTGCTGAAATTAAAACTGGTAGGCTCCGGACCTTCTCCTGCATCCTGGGCGTAAATATGCCATTTGTTTTCCAGCGTGGCAGTCATATGAATTTCATAGGTTTTAGCGTCTATGCGTTTGGCTGTATAATTCCATTTTACTGGATTTTCAATTTGAGCAGAAACAGCCCCTACAAAGAGAAATGAAATGATAAGTAATAAATATTTTTTCATATAATAAATATTGAGTTACAAAGGTAAAGCCCTGCCCCGGTAAGGGCTGTTAAACATTGTTAATAATGTATCGCATTCAATTCGTATAAAGCGTGTAAAATTTCCCTTCCATCAATATTACCAAGTACAATATCACAGGCTCTTTCCGGGTGTGGCATCATACCTATAACATTTCCTTCTGTATTTTTTATTCCGGCAATATTGTTGGCTGAGCCATTTGGATTTGCTTCAGCGGTAATTTCTCCATTGATATCACAATATCTAAATAGAACCTGGTTGTTTTCTTCCAGGCTTTTTAAGACTTCCTCGCTGGCATAATATCTACCTTCACCATGGGCAATGGGAATTTTTAAAATATGTTCTTCCAAAATTTGTTCAGATTTTATATAAATATTTTTACAAATAAATTGCTGGTTGGCATTTCTTAATAAAGCGCCTGGTAACAAACCGCTTTCACACAACACCTGGAAGCCATTGCAAACGCCCAACACGGTACCGCCCTGGCTTGCAAATTCAACCACTGCTTTCATCATGGGGCTAAAGCGGGCTATAGCCCCGCAGCGCAGGTAATCACCATAACTGAAACCACCTGGCAATACTACACAATCTTCTTTATTGAAACCCGGAAGGCTGCTGTCTTTATGCCAGAGTGGAACAACTTCCTGCAACAGGTTCGTCTCCAGGGCTTCCATCATATCCCTGTCACAATTAGAGCCGGGAAATATCACTACGCCAAACTTCATACGAGTTGATTTTGTTATTGCAAATTTATTGTTTATCCAGGTCTTATAAAAAATAACCTGCTATAATGCCTACGGCAAACATGGACCAATGCATAACAATAGGATACCATTTTTTATCAGGATAATAAAATGAAGTAGCTGTTATATAAGCCAGTGGTACGGACATGAGAATAAAATAACTGATGTTATAAGTACTATTTAAAAAAGGGACAGTGGCCGCTACAAAAAGATAAAGCATCAGCAGCTGCCAGCTCTTCCGCGTTTGCACTACTTGCCGTCTTAAATTCTGATTAATAAAGAAGATGCCAATTATACAGGCTATGATAATGAGTATAATCGCAATATATGCCAACCTTGTTTCGGAAAGAGAGGGCACATGCACGGACATATAAGGTGGACGGTATGTCTGCCAGCGACCGGTAAGAAAAAGCCAGGAAGCAAAAAAATAAAAAGGCGTCAGCAATCCGACCAGGCCTGTAAGCCATTCTGCGAGCCTGAACGGACGGGCAATGGTGAGGCCTACCATAATGAGTATAGAAAAAGCAAAACAAGGCCAGTAAAAAAAGCCTGCAATTCCTGTTACCAACCCAATATTAAAGATGGTTGATTTTGGATTAGGTTCGCTGTGCAGGTTGCATAATTTGCCCCAGACCCAGATGAGAAAAGTATTTACTATAAGCGTGGAGGATAAGGTGTACCATTCTGCAAATAAAGAAGTAATGAGCAGGTAACTCATGCCGGCCAGGTAATTAGACTTAGTATGCAGCCGAAAATCATTCACTAATTTATTAAGCAAAATAGCCTGCAGGTAAAAAAGTAAAAATGTTATCAGCCCGTAAAATACCGGGAGTGCACTATTTATACCAGCTGAATATTCGAGAAACCCTTTGTATAGCACTCCGTCCAGGAGTTGAGCAAATGGCTTTTCGGGAAAAATAAAAATCGGGAATTTTAACGCCAGCGCATAGACGAATAGAAGGAAATTATTATAAGGATTATTGGCTTTGAAAGTGCCTGTCACTCTAAAAATTGGTTCGTTATAAATAAGGGGTATGGCAAAATTGCCTTATTATAACGTGAAACTCAAAAATTTTGTATAAAACTTTAAAATTCAATTTTTGTAAAGACAACAAATCCCCTGTATAAACTTGGTATAATGATGTCTTTTATGCCTACCTGCTTTGAAAGACGGGGCATAAAATCGTAGCCACTTTCGCGGCTTTTTATTGTAGGATAGCGCACAATAGACCCTTCAGCTGATAAACTCTGATTAGTAATGATTTCTGTATTTTTTTCCTTGTCTATAAATAAGAAATGGATTTCATTGCCCGTATTCAAAGTGGTATATGATAAAAAGATATCTTTATTTTCTGCAGTCTGGTATTTCATTATCATATTACTCCACTCCAGTTGCAGGTCCTTATTAATGCCTAGTAACAGAACATTTCTATATGTATAACTTGAGCCTGATATGGAATTGCGATACCTGTAATAAGGGTAATTGCTGCTGTTCCCATAATAATAATCTGAAGGGCTATACATGCCATTATATAAATAATCCCAGCGATTCCAGGGATAGTTGCTAAAACGGCTGATGACGCTATAGTCCTCTGCAACAAGCATAAAACTTCCATCCTTTTTTACGAAAATATCTTTAAGGAAAAAATCGTCAAATGCCTGGCGCTTATCATTTAGTTGCGTCATCATGCGAAGTGTATCGGGGAGCGCATTCACAGCTGTCTTTAAACCATTCGTTTCACGATTCCACAAACCCGTTACTATTCCCTGGATACTTCCAATTTTATTCGAGTAATAAAAAGCATTTATAATAATCGTATTATTCAGGTTATCAATTTTCATCTTTAACTCATCAATGAAAATATTTTCCAGGGGCAATTTTCTTACTTCAATGGCTTTGCCGGGCTTTTGATTATAAATTTCTACGTCTGAAATATTTTCCCTGAAGCCGCTTTTCAATTCCCTGGCATAAATGATACCACCTGCATTATCAACCTGGAGATCAGTATATACTTCACGACGGCTATTGTAAGGCACAACTTTTCGAACACTGTCCAGTAAAGTCAGTTTATTATCATAAAGCTTGGTTACCAGGGTAAGCTTTTCGTTTTTTTCAATTATCTTATAAATAAGAATTTTAGATTTGTCTTCACTAAATCGGGTGAAATAAATATTGTTGTTCCGTATATATCCAATTTTGGTCGTGTCTAAAGTGACCGGATTTGAAATCTTTTTTCCATTACCATCAATAGCCACAATATCACAATAGACAATACTGTTTTTTTGATATTGATAAATTGAATAAAAAAAATCATTGTAAGCGATAAAGTCAATATTGTTGGTCTTATCAGAAATAAAATCTGCCCGTTTATTTGACAGGGAATTCATTTTTTCATCAAATACTTCAAATACATGTTTCCAGGAGCGAAGATTTTTATATACCAGGTAGTTTGAGCCTACTTTACCGATAATTTCAAATTGTATCTCGGAGTCATCTTCCCTGTGAAACTCCGGGTAAATTATTTTTTGCGCAGATACTTCCACAGAAATTAAAAAGGAAAACAATAAAACCACAAATCCAAAAATGCGCATAAAGAATAATTTTTTTACAATATAAGTATATACGTCAATAAAATCTTTCAGTTTTCCTGAAGAACAATTATCTAAGGCAGGTGTTATAGGACAATTATAACTTCAAAAATGATGCAAACTGTTGTAATTACCGGTGGAACAGGAATGATAGGTACTGCATTGTCTTCTTGGCTCAGCAAAGCCAATTATAAAATAATCATATATACCCGAAATGTAGGTACGCACAAGCCAAAGGGAAATATTACCTATGCCTCCTGGGATGTTGAGAAGAAAGAAATTGATGAAAAACCTTTGCTTCAGGCGGACTATATCATTCACCTGGCCGGGGCCGGAGTAATGGACAAACGCTGGAGCGAAAATTTTAAAAAAGAAATTATTAAAAGCCGTGTGGAAAGTGCGCTCCTGATCATAAATAAGCTGAGAACCTTACCACACCATGTGAAAGCGATTATCAGTGCCTCTGCAACTGGCTATTACGGGCCGGATAAAGCCTTACCTGTTTTTACAGAAGACGCCTCTTCTGCAGATGATTTCCTGGGAACTACGTGCCGGCTTTGGGAAGAAAGCGTGCTGGAGGCGCGGGAATTAAATATCCGAACAGTATTTCTTCGCACAGGAATTGTTTTATCAAAAGAGGGGGGTGCCCTGGAAGCCTTTCGTAACCCGTTAAAATTTGGCATTGCGGGGATACCGGGAAACGGAAAGCAGACCTGCAGTTGGATTCATATAAGCGACCTTTGTGGCATGTATGTAAAAGCATTAAAGGATGAAAAAATGACCGGTCCTTACAATGCAGTCGCTCCAGTGCCTGTCCCTTTACAAACAGTAATAACCAACCTGGCAAAAAAATTAAATGGAAATAAATTTATCATATTGCATGCGCCAGCTTTCTTTTTAAAGCTCCTGCTCGGAGAAAGAAGTATTGAGATATTAAAAAGCGTAACGGTGTCTTCAGAAAAAATTGAAAAAGAAGGCTATACATTTTTGTTCCGGAAAATAGATACCTGCCTGGATGATTTAATAAAAAAAGGTTTATAAATCATTATACAAAAATTTTCGCCGGGCAAGCCAGACAAAAAATATAATGTAGAGTAATGCCAGAGACAGCACGAGATAATAATAATCTGTGGGCAAAGAACTTTTGGCAATTTGCTTAAAGGGATTATCCGGAAAGGTCAGTAATCCATCTGCTGCATTCATGGGTAAATAGTCTCCCATACTTCCAAAATCCGGTTTTCCCGCGGCTCTTAGGCGCAGGCTCCACACATCCAGCAATTGTGCTATTACATTTTCTGCTCCCAGGTAAATAAAATACAAGCCAATAGCAAACCCGGTGCGTTTAACCAATACCGATAGTAATACAGCAATAAGGTTATAACTCAGGGATTTCAGGAAAAAGAAACCCATATGCGAAAACCCATGAAGTGAAAATGTAGTACCCGAAGCCACGCCAAAACCCAGGGCAGTAATAATTACAAGTAGAAGTGAAAAGACAGACATAAGTATGGCTATCAAAATCTTCGCATTAATAAACCGGGAGCGGCTCCAGCCATCAATAATATTTTGCCGGACGGTTTTGTAAGTATATTCATTGGTTATGATGATAATAATGAGCATGGCTGGCAGTAACAATACCCAGCCGGAAACATAGCCAGTCGTTTGCCAGGTATGATTAAAATCATACGGAATATATGAAGGCATCAAACCGGTTTTACTTATTTTTTCAATGATGTTTTTATTTACCAGGTAGGTTATATAATTAGCCACAAAAATTCCGATCGTAAAAAATATCATGATGATGATAAAGGCTCGATAATTTTTAAGTTTCAGCCATTCGGTTTTTAGAGAAGAAAACATAAAATTTATTTGTGGGTTAATTCTAAAAATTGGGTTTCCAGGCTTTTTCTTTTCAGGGCCAGATGAGATAATACTATTCCCTTTTCAAAACAATATCTGTTTAATCCTTGAAGGGATACAGTACCGGCAGGAAAACTTATTTCCACCATATTACTGAGTACCTGGAGGCTTCCATAACCCGGAAAATTTTCCAACGTGCGTTTTAATAATTCATTATCCGTAGCAGAAAGTTGCACCAGGTCTTCATTTTGAAAAATTTCATCCACATTGCCGGAGCGCATAAGAACGCCACTTCTCAGGATGGCAACATGTGTGCATACTTTTTCAACCTCATCTAGTAAATGACTGGCCATAATGATGGTTTTACCTTCCGCAGATAAACTTCGTATCAGCGTACGTATCTCTGCAATCCCCACCGGATCCAAACCATTAGTTGGCTCATCCAATACGAGTACAGAAGGGTTCCCTAGTAAACAAGATGCTATAGCCAGGCGTTGTTTCATGCCAAGAGAGTAGGTATTAAAAAGTGAATGGCGGCGATTAAATAAATCAACGACGTGGAGCACCCGGTCAATGTCTGCCTCCGGTTGGTTTTTTATTTGCGCTACAATACGCAGGTTCTGGCTTGCCGTCAGGTAGTGGTAAAAATTAGGAGTTTCCAGCAACGTACCAATCTGTTGGCGTTGCTCCGGGCCAGGCGATGTATCAAAAAGGGTAAAACTTCCCTTTGTAGGCCGAAGGACATTCATAAGGATACCCAGTAAAGTCGTTTTACCGCTACCGTTAGGGCCAAGAATTCCAAAAACAGTTCCTTCCGGCACAGAAAAACTTACTTCCTTCAGCGCCTGGATTTTTCCATAATTTTTTGAGAGTCCATTTACAGAAACAATATTCATCTGTTTTTTTTGAAAGATAATCTGGAATTTTAATACTCCTGAAGAAAATAACAGGAGTGGTAAATCTAATGTTAATGCCGGTTGTGCCACACGGATGAAAAAGCACCAACTACAGCCAGGTTATTTTTGAATGGTAATTTATTCATATGCAATAAGTCCCAGTCTTGCTGCAACACTTTACGATGCACTGGATTTAATGTACCACCAACTGTACCCGCGGGCACATTGGGATCATACTGAAACTCCGGGCGGGTGAGTGTACCGCGGGGATACATTATGCCTGGAATACCCGCATCACGTATGTCCATATTCTCCGGATGCAAAAGCCCGAGGGTATGACCAAATTCATGGGCTGCAGTAGTAGAAGATGGGCCCAGGTTGGCCAGTTTAAAATACCCGGTATTGCTGCCGATACCATCAACGAAGGAAATATCTGTGTGGGCAAAAACTTCTACCCGGAAATAGTTATTATGTGGGTCTGTGTTTTCATACACTTCTTCCGGTTGTAAACCAGGAGCAAAAATTCCCTGAATCTTGAAATAGCCCCTGTAGTCAATTCCTTTGATATTTATTAATGCATGCGTTTCATTCCAGGCAGTTTCTATATTTAAGGCAATTTCTTCTGAAATTGCCTGCGATGCTTCATCTCCATAACAAATGATTCTGGCCTTCAGTGCCAGTAACATTTTTTCCTCATCGAGTTCTGCCACGCCCATATAAAAATATTAGTTCCGTAAAGGCTTTCCGGTTTTCAATACAGATTGAATGCGCTCTAATGTTTTCTTTTCGCCGGTAAGGCTCAGGAACGCTTCACGCTCCAGGTTCAGCAGGTATTGTTCTGATACAAGTGTCTGTTCGCTGATATCTCCACCACACATTACATAGGCAAGTTTTTTAGCAACGGTTACATCATGGTCGGTAGCATATTTTGCCCGCCACATTCCATTTATGCCGGCATGCATAGCACCCAGCGCAGAGCGGCCGAGCACTTTGATATCCTGCCTTTCTATGGGTGTTACATATCCCTGGTCAAATAATTCCAACACCGCTTTTTTTGCTTCCGCAATGCGGCGGCCGGTGTTCATACTCACTTCGTCTAAGCCTTTACGATAGATACCCATATCAAACGCTTCCAGCGCAGAGCTAGCTACTTTGGCAGTAGCTATGGTAAGAAACCTGTTTTGTAAAGGAATGGTTTCGGGTTCGCCTTCCTGCACTTCATCTGAAGCCCTTAAAACAAATTCTTTTGTACCACCCCCGCCGGGTATAACACCGATGCCTGCTTCTACAAGCCCTGTATATGTTTCCGCTGCCGCGACCACTTTATCTGCATGCAGGCAAATTTCGCAACCTCCGCCCAGGGCCAGGCCATGCGGTGCAAGTACAACGGGAATGGATGAATATCTTACCCGCATCATGGTATTCTGAAAAAGTCGGATAGCCATATCTATTTCATCATAATCCTGTTCTATTGCCAGCATAAAGATCATTCCCACGTTAGCACCTGCACTAAAGTTCTGTCCTTCATTCGCAATGACAAGTCCTTTATATTTTTGTTCGGCCAGGCCAATTGATTTTTGAATGCCTTCCAGCACTTCCCCACCGATGCTGCCCATTTTAGTGTACCACTCTAACCCTAAAACATCATCTCCCAAATGATATGTGCGGCAGGCGCTATTTTGCCAAACGGTCTCGTTGGCAAAATTTTTCATTACAATAAAGGCCTCACCACCCGGTACGGCTAAATACTTTTTTTCCTTAACATCAAAATAAAGACGCTTTCCATTTTCAACTTTATAAAACGTTGCATGCCCGCTTGCAAGCATTTCTTCTACCCAGCCAGCTATAGTATAACCGGCTTCTTTCATAGCCGATACAGTTTTCTCCACGCCCAGCACATCCCAGCTTTCGAAGGCGCCAATCTCCCAGCCAAAGCCTGCCATCATAGCGTCATCTACGCGGTAGAGTTCATCGCTGATGGCTGGCACGCGGTGGCTGATATAAGAAAATAGTGCATAATGAAAAGCGCGGTAAAATTCGCCAGCTTTATCTTGGCCCTTCACCAGCATTTTCAACCTTGTGTTTAAATCTTCTATAGGTTTAGCGGCATCTAAAGAAGGAAATTTTGGTCGTGACCGCGGACCATATTCCATCGTCTTGAGATCTAACACCAAAATTTCTTTGGAACCATCTGCCGCTTTTGTTTTCTTAAAAAATCCCTGGCCGGTTTTATCTCCCAGCCATTTACGACTAACAATTTCCGTTAGCCATGCGGGTATATTGAACATTTCCCGTGCTTCATCATCGGGGCAGTTAGCTTTTACGCCTTCCGCCACTTTCACCAGCGTGTCTATACCCACAACATCTGCTGTACGGAAGGTGGCTGATTTTGGGCGCCCGATAATAGGGCCGGTAAGTGCATCTATTTCGTCTACAGATAAACCAAGTTTATCCATGCTATTCATTATAGCCATCATACCAAAAACACCTATACGATTAGCAATAAAAGCTGGGGTGTCTTTGGCCAGCACAGTCGTCTTACCCAAATACAGGTCACCGTAGTGCATAAGAAAATCTACTACTTCTGGTGAAGTCCAGGGCGTAGGGATAATTTCCAGCAACCGTAAATACCGCGGGGGATTAAAAAAATGCGTTCCGCAAAAATGAAGTTTGAAATCTTCGGAGCGGCCTTCCGCCATCATATGAATGGGAATACCCGAGGTGTTAGAACTAACAAGCGTTCCAGGCTTCCGGTATTTTTCCACCTCGTCGAAAATTATTTTCTTTATGTCGAGCCTTTCTACCACTACTTCTATAATCCAGTCTGCTGTAGCAATATCTTTCATGTTATCTGTAAAATTCCCCGTGCGGATTCGCTTAACCACATCTTTTGTAAATACTGGTGAGGGATTAGATTTTATGGCGGCAGCCAAAGCATCATTCACAATTTTATTGCGGGCTGCAACCCCAGCTTCAGGTGCAACATCCGGGGGAACCATATCCAATAATAACACCTGTAAACCAGCACCAGCAAAATGTGCAGCTATGCGGCTTCCCATTACACCGCTGCCCAGGACAGCAATTTTCTTAATATTTCTACGCATGAAATGCAAATTAGTTAGTTAAACAACTATTTCTTTATTCGAAGTTAGGGTTTTTAGTTTATGCTTCCGAAACAGTAAAAAGGAAGTTATAGAAAAAAGAAAACTCCGGCCGGAGCCAGAGTTTTCTTTTCATCAAACAAAAAATTTATTCCAGGAAATACTCATACCCATCCGCATTAATATATCCTTGCCGGCCAGAAGCAGTTTTTACCAGGAGGTATTTTCCACCATCAACTGATTTTACTTCCATATATTTTGGGGCAATAATTTTATTATCCATAAAATAATATCCCTGCAGTTTATTTTCATCCGTAATAATAAACCCACCATTATCATAAGTGATATTGGCATAACCATTGGCAATAAAATCTTTATTGTTGCCATCCCTCACAAATGTTTTCCCATCTTTTTGTATTATATAATATTCATTATTATCAGTACCATTTACCGTAATCACACGGGTATATTCCGGTGTATAAATTTGCTGGCCGGTTGGTGAGTACAATCCATACAGATTTCCTTTATCTACTTCCAGGTATTTGCGTGGGCCGCTGTTCACCATTTTAATACTGCTGTATTCAAAAGGCACTATGGTTTCAAATTTACTATTAAAGACGCCATACATATTACCCTTCATAGCGAGGTAATAAGTTTCATCGCTGCCGGCCACTTTATAATCATCAATTATTTTATCAAATAAACCGGAGTTATTTGGAAGGTCATATTTTTTAGTGGTGGTAACAGACTTTACAGGATCATTATTGCCTGCAATAGAGCTTTCTCCAATGGCCGGGCATTTCTTCATCGTTTGACCCTTGACGTTAATGCATATTTCATTCTCAGAATTGCCAATCGTAGCTGCTGCAAAAAGAACCGTGTCCCCACCATTTGTTCCATTTTCAACAAAACCTTTGCGAAATGCTTTTGCAGAAGAGAATTTTGCAGGGATAACCATTTTACCAGCCCGATCAATATATCCCCATTTTCCATTCATCATTACAGGTGCTAAACCTTCGGAGAACCAGGACGCATCGCT
>JBDSWG010000031.1:0-14150 GCA_039926825.1 Ferruginibacter sp. | reverse complement strand
GTATGGCAAGGTAAACTGTCCACTCAGCAATACGTTAGATCCTGTTGTCGGGAATATCGGGTTCGGGCCTGCAGAGTTACGCAGCAAAGTCATCTTCAGGCTGATGTTTGTACTGTTTCCCGTACTTATTCCTTTGAATATATTGTCGTAATTATTCAACTTGTATTGCTGCACATTAAGCGAATATATCAGGTTAAAATAGTCATCCGGCCATTTTAACTGTTTACCCAGGGAAACACCAAAACCAACTGTTTTTATAAACGAGGTATCTCCACAAGATTTACAATATAATCCCGTAGACCTATCATATGTATTGCTATACCTGGTATTGTAATAATTTACACTGAAGGAATTTCTTTTTTTACCGCCCAGCCAGGGTTCCGTAAATGAAAAATTATACGACCGGTAAGCTTTGCCGTTCGATTGAATACGGGCACTCAGCTTCTGCCCGTCACCGGATGGCAGGGGCTGCCAGCTTTCTTTGCTTAAAATATTTTTAATAGAGAAATTATTAAAGGTTACACCGAGAGTACCGGTAAGCCCGATGCCGCCACCGAAGCCGGCAGAGAGTTCCAGCTGGTCAGCAGATTTTTCCTCTACCTGCCAGTTAATATCTACGGTTCCGTTATCCGGGTTCGGTACAACGTTTGGAGAGATTTTTTCGGGGTTAAAAAAGCCCAGCTGCGACAATTCCCGTTGGGTACGAATGATATCTGCCCGGCTGAACTTATCTCCCGGCAGGGTACGAAGTTCCCGCAGGATGACGTAATCTTTCGTTTTATCGTTACCCGATACCGTTATTTTACCATAAACAGCCTGGGGCCCTTCGGTAATACGGATTTCATGGTCAATGGTATCATTATAAACAGCCGTTTCCACCGGGTCTATCCGGAAGAAAAGGTAACCATCATCCTGGTATAAACTACCAATGTCACCGCCTTCTGCAGAAAGCTGTTTTCCCAGGCGTTTGTTCAGCGTTTCTAAATTATAAACATCACCTTTCTTTATACCTAATAAAATATTTAATATTGAATCCGAATATTTAGTGTTGCCTTTCCAGGTCATATCACCAAAATAATATTTATTGCCTTCTTTCACCCGGATGTCAATATTAAGGTTGCCACCCACATAGAAGCTGGTATCTTCTACAATCATAGCATCACGATACCCCTGCGCATTATAATAAGCCAGCACACTTTCTTTATCATCCTGGTATTTACTTTCATTATATTTTCCACCACCCAGCTTCAGGCGGATATAAGGATCCAGGTAGGCTTTTGTTTTTGTGGGTGAGAGGTATGCCATCTCCTGCAAGTAATTGCTGAAGCTGTGGTATTCCCGGGTTGTATCATTGTAAGGACTTACAATTTTCTGAGGGTATAAAGTTATGCGGGGCATTTCCTTTGTGCCTTTCATCTGCTTCTTAAGGCGGGCATCAGACAAGGCTTCATTGTCAGAGAAATTGATGGAATTTATTTTAACTTTTTCTCCTTTATTAATATGAAATATGAGACTCAGGGAATTCGTTAACGTGGTTACCGGTTTTTCTTCTACCCTGATATCTACCTGGCGAAAGCCTTTATCATAATAAAATTTACGAATAGCTTCTACCGCACTCAATTTCATATTTTCTGTGAGTACCCTGTCTTTAGACAGCCCGATTTTAGTAGACAGGTCGTCCCGCTCACTTTTTTTAATACCTTCAAATTTGAAGTCTATTAATCGTGGCCTTTCTTTTACCGCTAATTCAATATAAAGATTGGTGCCTTCCAGGCGGGTAAAATAAATTTCAACATCAGAAACCAGGCTCTGGCGCCATAATTTGGTGATGGCTTTACTAAAGGCATCGGTACCCGGCAGCATTACTTTATCTCCAACGGCCAGGCCGGAAATAGAAACGATGAGGTTCTGATCATAAGATTGCGTACCTGTTACCGCAATGCCGGCTATTGTATATTCCTTAGCGTAACGGCTCGTAAAAATATCATTCAGGGCCGGGTTTACCGAGACAGGAACAGTAGTATCTACCTGTGCATAAAGCTGGGTGGAGGCAATAAAAAGGAATGCAGTAAGTAAAGCAGTTTGGTAAAAGCGTTGCATCAAGAATATTTTAACGTGGCGGCAAATTAAGCGCAATAATGAAAACTATTTGTTAAATGAGCCCGTAGTGGAATTATAAAATGCAGCAGTGATAATGATTTCATGCGATTATTTGTCTTCCCCGGTTTTTACCTGGCTCCCGGTTTTTCCAAAACGGCGCTCTCTTTTTTGAAAGTCTGCAATGGCTTCGTTCAGGTTTTCTTTCCTGAAGTCCGGCCAGCGGGTATCGGTAAAGTATAATTCTGCGTAAGCGAGCTGGTATAATAAAAAATTACTGATGCGGTACTCTCCGCTGGTGCGTATCATAAGTTCCGGATCAGGGAACCCACTGGTAGAAAGATAATTTTGCAGCGTTTCCTGGCTTATATCCTGGGGGACCAGTTTACCATCTGCTACATCTTGTGCGATATTTTTCACGGCATTTACTAACTCCCAACGGCTGCTGTAGCTAAGCGCCATAATGAGGTTTAGACCTGTATTAGCGCTGGTTTCTGCCAAGGCTTCTTCCAGGGCCTTATTGGCCTTTGGCGGAAGCATCTTCATATCGCCAATTACATGCAGCTTGATATTATTTTTATTGAGGGTAGGCACTTCATTGCGTATAGTATCTACCAGCAACTCCATCAGGCCGGTAACTTCGTAAGCGGGGCGATCCCAGTTTTCTGTACTGAAGGCATATAAGGTTAGGTATTCTATCCCAATTTCTGCCGCACCTTCTACTATATTACGCACACTTTCCACCCCGTGGAGATGGCCGAAAAGGCGGTTTTCCCCTTTTTCTTCGGCCCAGCGCCCATTCCCATCCATAATGATAGCAATATGCCGGGGTAAATTTTCTTTATTGATTTGTGCTGGTTCCATTTAAAAAACATAAAAGCCAGTAAGGGCTTTTGTTTGGCGGGCAAAGCTAACATAATTTTAAATGCTTCAAGTCCTTACTTCAATTTAAGCATATTTCCCGGAACTTAATATTGGATACGGCTGGTTAAGAAAACCAGAGCATGTTGTACAGACATTGTGGTACAGCAGAAACTATCGGGGAAAGTCCCCAGGCGTGGTTGCTTTTTAAGACTGTAAATAGATTTTAATCCAGTTTTTAACGTGCTGTAGGACATCGATAAGAAGAGATATTAAAGGATATGCCCAATTCAGCAAAGAGGTACTGATCTTTTTGTTTGCTGAAACCACGCTGTCGGCCTTCGATTCCGATTGGATCTACAGGATCTATTTCATAACTCCTGTCTTGCAGCAGGCGGGCTAAAGAAGCACCATCCGGGCCATCAGGAAATTTATCTGCGCCGGCATACGTAGTACTTACATCATCGAGGTAATCTGTAGTAGTAAAGCGATGAGACACTTCAATAGAGAAATTCATTTTATCCGTCAGGCTATATTTAAACCCCACGCCGAATGGAACACATAATGCCATACTGCCATATTCTTTCCTGCCCATATATCCGGAAGTTTGCCCTTCTGTACCGAGGGGGCGTAAGAATTGCCTCTGGCCATCGTAAAAAGCATAAGGATCATAACTAAATACACCAACACCCAAAGTAATATAAGGCGTATATAAATGATTTAGATCACTGGGGATATATTTAAAAAAGTTGAAATCGCCATGAACAGCCAGTTCCCATATATTAGAATTGAAACTGAGGTTACGTAAAACCTGGTATTCATTTTTACTGTACACATCACTATAACCTAACTGGGCATAATGCGCAGATACCCGCATACCTATATAATTGCTGAATTGCTTACGAAAGAAGATACCGACAACGGGTTTGGGTCGATTCACAGCAGCACGTGTATTTAGGTCACCAAAATAATGAGCAGCACCAGCCGTTATACCAAAATCTCCCAACTGGATATTTTCATATTGAGCTGATGCTGATAAAAATGCAGCACTTAGAGCCAGGTATATAATAACAATGCGTTTCAAAACAGGTAATTTAGGTACAAAAAATATTCAAACAACTTGCAAAATAAAGAATTGTTCGTTATTAACGCAAGCCCATGGGATTTATGCAAATGATATTTGTTAAAATTAGGGTTGTTTTTCTATACGAAGCCCCGCACTCATGATGCCGGGCAATGGATCATCCCGCATTAGCTGGGTTATCTTGAATTTATACATTCCCGGTTTTATAAAACGACGGGCTTCGCCACTCAGGAGTTTTCTTACTTCCCAGATATCGTTCATCCCTGTGCCTTCCCATCCCTGGGCATCTGAACCCAAAGGCAAATCTACTTTTTGAAAATACATGCTATCCCCAGGAGTTTGCAAACCGACATTCAGCCATATATTATTATAACGATAAGCATCCAGGTGGCGGATCACGATATATATTTTATAAGAAGACAGGGTATCGGTGATATTAAAACTTCCAGTGGCAGCATAAGAAGATGCCCAATCATATGCTGGTATGCGGGTATTTTTTTCAAACACTTCTACCTGCCGGCAGGAGATGAAAAAAATCATGCTTACTACGAAAGAAAAAATTAGGAGTAATTTTTTTTGGAACATTATACGATAGGTCTCTGGAAAAAGCATCACCCAAAATTAAACAATTACAATACGTTCAGCACCTGTTCTTTTGCCTTCTCCAGTTCGTCTTTCATTTTTACCACGCATTGTTGTATGCTGGCATCATAAGCTTTGCTGCCTGTGGTATTTATTTCACGGCCTATTTCCTGGAGTACGAAAGATAGTTTCTTACCTTTTCCTTCGCCCGGACCGGTTAATATCTCCATGAAATATTCGCAATGTTGCCGTAATCGGATCTGTTCTTCATGAATGTCAATCTTCTCCATGTAATAAATCAGTTCCTGCTCCATCCTGTTTTCATCGATATTTTCTTTCCCAACGTGTTCATTCAGCAGGTCATTAATTTCTGTTTTTATTCTTTTCATTCTTTCGGGCTCCAGGGATAAAATACATTCTTCCTGCAGCTTAATATTTGCAATCCGGGTTTGCAGGTCTTTGGCGAGGGACTCACCTTCATTTTTGCGGTGATTCACTAATTCTGTGATAGCCGAATCCAGTACCTGGGTAAAAGCTGCAAAATCCGTTTCCTCCAGGATGTCGGTTGCCGGGGTAACTACTTCGGGTAAACGCAGCAAAGCACTCAGGACAGAATTGGTATCAATTTTTAATTCTGCAGCTAATGTTTCAATCTGCGAATAATAAGATTTTATAAGGTCGGTATTGATCACCACCGGGCGGGTAGCACCGTTTTGTTTTATGTTTACATAACAATCAATGGTACCGCGATAAAGTTTTTCCTGGAGTATGTTGCGTATTTCAAATTCGTATGGACGTAGTAACGGCGGTAGTTTCAGCTGCAACTCCATTTGCTTTCCATTAAGCGCTTTAATTTCTACCAGGAAAACTTTTTCACCCACAGATTGTTCTGCCCTTCCAAAACCCGTCATTGATTTTACCATACAAATTTATTTATTGCAATATAGTTGTTCTCTGCCATTGGCAGAAAGTAATAAACCTTTCACGAACCAAAAAAGTATAAAAATTTCTTGTATACAAACAAAAAACCCGGCGTTTTGAAGCCAGGCTTTTATATATTGATGGGTTAGTAAGTACCGGGAACGTAAATCCCTTACACAATATTAAAAATAAATTTCGCTTTACCGAAAATTTTTATCAATTATTTTATTCACATTTTAATTTCTCTTGTGGATAAGACCAGAAATTCTTTTCATTTTAAAAACGCTTCAGGTTCATTTGTATTGCAGGTACACCTGCTTATTTAAAAATAATTAAACTCTTTTGTTGAAATTTAAAGCCTTAAAAAGGATATCGTTTATTAAACATGAAAAGTAAAACCGAATTTTTTCAGGATTTAATACACTCACCAAAGCCGGTTAACTTTGCTAAAATATTTTTTATGAAATTTCCTTCTCCTGTATCTGTGGAATGGTTAGGTGAACTCATTGAGGCAAAAATCACCGGGAACAAAAATGGTTTTGCAACGGGTATAAATGAATTGCATAAAGTAGAACCGGGTGATGTAGTTTTTGTAGATCATCCGAAGTATTACGACAAATGCTTGCAGAGTGCGGCTACATTTATTATTATCAATAAGGATCTGCCTGTACCGGAAGGCAAAACGCTGTTGATTTGTGAGCAACCCTTCATGGCATATTCAAAAATCATCAATCATTTCCGGCCGTTTGAGCCGGCTGATAAAATGATAAGTGATACAGCCGTCATTGGTGAAGGCACTTATATTTATCCATCTGCCTTCGTTGGCCACCATGTAAGCATTGGGAAGAATTGTATGATACATCCGCATGTGAGTATAATGCCACATTGCATCATTGGTGATAATGTAATTATACAAGCCAATTCTGTCATTGGTAGTGATGGTTTCTATTACAACACAAAAAAAACAAATGAACTTTGGTATACAAAAATGCCGAGCTGCGGAAGGGTAATACTTGAAGACCAGGTAGAGATTGGTGCCGGGTGTACCATTGACCGCGGTGTAAGTCATGATACTATTTTAGGTAAGGGTACTAAATTAGATAACCTCGTTCACATCGGTCATGATACAGTAGTGGGGAGAAATGGATTAATGGCGGCGCAGGTCGCCATAGCCGGTGTGGTTGACATTGGAAACGGCGTTACGCTCTGGGGCCAATGTGGCATCAGTAAAACGCTGAGCATTGGAGACAATGCCGTGTTACTTGCAAAAAGCGGTGTGGCTTCCAGCCTGGAAGGTGATAAAGTTTATTGGGGTACACCTGTAGAAGAAGCTTCTGTTAAACGGCGTGAACTCGTTTGGATCCGGCGCATACCCGAAATGTGGGAAAAGCTGAAGGACAAAAAATAATGTGGCAGTTTAATTTCCTTCTGCGGGCTCTACAGTAGGAACTACATTTTCTACCGGCGCCAGGAATTCATAATCATAAGGCAGAAGGTCTGCAATTTTCTGCCAGGTCCAGTATGCACTTATAGTCAGATCATTCTGATCATAGAAATACCCATTCTGTTCTATCACAAGAGTTTCGCCAGGTTGAAAACCTAAAATAGAAAACTGGAAATTTTCCGGTTCCCCGGGGTGGCTACGGGTAAAAGCAGCAGCCGGTAATTCATTTGTATATAGAACGCCAACGTTGGGTTGACTGGGTTTTATTTCTGCCGTCTGGGTGCTATCATCACGGCTAAAATGAAGGGCCTGGTAGTAATCTTTTATTTTTAATGCCTTGTCTCTTTCCTTCCCCGAAATGATGAACTGGATTTCAAAACCTTCATCTTCTAACGTTTCATCATACACGCTTCTCATAAAGTGAAGCATAGAGCCATGATAAGCGACTTCCCGGGCATGCATCCATTTTTGTTCCTGCTCCGGGTTTTCCGGAACCATATTTTCAAATAACGGGGAACCTATAAAAAGACTTATGTCTGTATTATATTGGTAGGTAAAAGAATCCAGGGCATACTTTAATTTATAACCCAGCGCACGATTTTCTATAAGCAATGGCTCATCTGCCATAACCTTTAACCGGTTGCGTCTTTTATTAAAATAAACCTTTACTACTTCGGGATTTACAAGCACACAGTTTTTACTATTCTCTGTTTGACCAATAAAATTGTCTATAAAAAAATTGCCATATTTTGCCCAGCCATCCTTTACCTCACCGGTAGCAATAATGGCTACTTCGGTCATATCTTTTTCTTTAGGCTTCAGGTAAAAATCAAATCCACTTAATTTATCGGTACTGCTTACACGCTTTGTTTCTGTTTCGAAACCCGTGAAGGTAACCGCAATATCATAGCCACCCGGGGGCAGGTAAAGTTTGAAATTTCCTTCAGCATCTGTAGCTGTACCGATAGTAGTGTTCTGGGCAAAGACAGAAGCCCCCTGCATAGGCAAACGGGAATCTTCATAAAATACTTTACCGGTAATGATTACGTACCCTTGCTGAGCATATATTGCAGTAGATAAACCAAGTGAAAGCAGGAAGGTGAATATGTATCTCATGGGAATAGGAATATTTAAAACAACAACGGTGTCGAAATTACATTATTGCTTGTTAAGCTTTTGTTGCAAAATATTACAGGTATAATTTATCGTATCCTCCAGGCTGTGATATTGAAACCCAGGCAGGGCGGACAACAGGCGGGTATTATCAAAATGAACTACAGCCTGTGCCGTGGCGGCTGTTTCCGGTGTAAGAAAAGGCGGCTTCCCGATAAATATTGATTTTATTTTTGAAGCAATGGTTACCAGCTTAGCCATCATCGGAGTTACTTTTTTATACGGCGGCCGTTTTTGAAAAGCCAGGGCTGCTTTGGTAAACACTTCGCGGTAACTATGATTTCCCCCGCTCACGATATAACGCTTATCCGTAATCGCAGAAGCCATTAATGCAATCATAGCTTTTGCTACATCTCGCACATCTGCAAACCCACTTACCCCTTCTGTATACCAGGGGAATTCATTGTAAGCAGAACGGAAAATTGCGGTAGACCCATCTTCCCAATCTGCCGGTCCTAAAATGATGACTGGATTTACAATTACAGCTGGTAAGCCTTCGGCTATGCCACGCCAGGCTTCCAGCTCACCCAAATATTTGCTATGGCCATAAATACTGTTACTGGTCTTGGCAGTCCATTGCATATCTTCATTTACTTCTTCTCCATTTCTTATACGCCCAAGAGCAGCTACAGAACTTACATGAATCATTTTTTTTACACCGGCATCAAGGGCTGCATTCACAACATTGGCCGTGCCTTCCACATTAATTTTATATAACCGGTGAAAATCTTTTTTATGAAAAGATACCAGGCCGGCACAATGATATAGAGTAATGATGCCTTTCATAGCTTCCTCTAATGCAATCACATCCAGGATATCACAAGCCAGTAATTCTACATTTTTGAAAGATGAAAAATCCGGTTTTGTGTTGTTATAAATGACCCTGATATTTTCCCCGTCTTCCGCCAGTTGCTGAACCAATTCTCTACCTAATAATCCTGCACCACCTGTTACTAAAATCATAGTCTTTATTAGTATTGATAAAAGCCTTTTCCTGTTTTGCGGCCCAATTCACCAGCTTCCACTTTTGATTTCTGCAAATTAGATGGTTGAAATCTTTCGGGTTTACCGAGCGCAGCATACACAGATTCTGAAACGGCAAAATTGATATCAAGGCCTATTAAATCCATGAGTTTAAAAGGGCCCATTTTAAAACCGGCAGCGGTAAGGGCCTTGTCAATATCTTCCGGAGAAGCCCATCCATCTTCAACCTGCTTCATGGCTTCCAGGTAAAAAGGCCGGGCAACACGATTTACAATAAACCCCGGGGAGTCTATACAGACCACCGGGGTCTTTTTCATTCTACGGCAAACTTGTTCCAGGGCATTTATAGTTTCAGCAGAGGTGCATTTACCTTTTACAATTTCTACCAGCTTCATGATGTGTGCCGGGTTAAAAAAATGCATACCCGCTACCCTTTCCGGATTGGGAATTTTTTCCTGCAGATCTGATATGGATAAAGATGAAGTATTTGATGCAATGATTGTGGGCGGATGGTTTATGGCTGCCAGTTGGTTGAGCAGCGAAGCTTTTATTTCCAGGTCTTCTATGATGGCTTCAATGACTAGGTCTGCTTTACAGCCTTCGGCCTTACCTGTATATGTAATACGGGCGGAAATTTCTGCAGCAGTTGCTGCATCGTAAATTTTTTTTTCTATGGCTTTGGAAAGATTTTTCTCTATCCCTTTTTTGGCATTGTCAAGGGCACCGGGATTTAAATCAAAGAGAATGGCATTAAAACCAGATTGTGCTGCTGCGAGGGCAATACCAGAACCCATGGTACCTGCACCGGCTACAGCAATAGAATGTATCATTCTACAAAAATAAAAAACTGCTGTACGATTTACGTGTTTTATTTTCAATAATAATTTGCATTATTATGAAAAACTAAAACCAATCATACAACAGTTCTTATAATTTAAACAGGATTAATTACCTGTACCGGCTTCTTTTTGTGCTTCGGCTTTCATTTTATCATTCGCAGTTATAGCAAATTCAACCCTGCGATTCAATCCCCTGTTTTCAACAGATGAGTTTTCCACTTTAGGTTGTGACTCCCCATACCATTTTATAGTAAGTCTGGAAGCGGCAACACCTGCTGCCTTTAAATAATCACCTACTGCATCTGCACGGCGCTGTGATAATCCCATATTATAGGTATCTGTTCCCACATCATCTGTATGCCCTTCAACTAAAATGTTTGTTTCAGGATATTCTGCAAAAACTTTAACCAGCTTATCTAAAGCAAGTTTAGAATTTGAAGAGATACTATATTGGTTGGTGGCAAAATAAACGCCAGCTTTTGAGCCATCAGGATTATTCTCATCAAAGGTTACATTTATACCCTCTCCAACTCTTTCCACTTTTGCCCCTGGAATTTCTGCCTTTATTTTTTCTGCCTGGCGATCCATCTTGGCACCAATTATACCACCGGCAACACCACCTACAGCTGCACCAATAATAGCCCCGACTGCAGTATTTCCTTTACCCACATTATTCCCAATGATGCCGCCTATAACAGCACCACCCACAGCACCCACGGCAACACCTTTATCCTGGTTACTTACTCTTTTGGTGCTTTCACACCCCATTCCAACAAGGGAGAGGGAAAAAATTCCCAATATTGTATGTTTAACTATTCTCATTTTTTTTGATTTTAGTGAAGAATTATTTTTTAGAAAATTTATATAAAAATGAAGCAGATTTACCTTCAAATGTTACAATATTGCGTAAACTCATGGTAGTAGGCGTAGACTCAACAATCGTAAAGCGGAATCCCGCACCTTCATCCATTTCCTTGAGTTTAGAATCCAGGCGTTTAAATTGAAAAAGAATGGGTTCATCCTTTGCCTCATAGATAGACCAGCGAATATCTCTTTGAATAGCTACGCATTCCCCACCATTTTTATTTATAGTGTAAGAACCCAGGCTGTTGCCTTTATTAAATGTCCACATGCTGCCTATAAAACAATTAAGCGATGCTTCATTAAAAATATTGGCTTTTATTGTTCCCTGAATATCTTCCGCTATGGCAGATTCCAATATCCAAGTCCCATTTATATTGCTTTTATATTGACGGGCGACTTTTGATACAGAACAGGAGGCAAATAAAATGGCAGAAAGAAGAATGAGAATTGAAATTTTTTTCATGTTGAGCTTAATTATGGGTTTAAGAACTTTATTCCAATTGGCATTTATTTAGGAACAGTGCTCAAAAATGGATACAGCTTTATTTTTTCAATTATAATGCCAAAGGGCTTAAGCATTCATTTTCAACCTATTCCGTAAGGTAAAAAAAATAACCAGCCGATTGGCTGGTTAAAGAGTTGATGTGCAGTTAAGAAGATTTCTACCCTTTTAAGGCTATGCGGGCAACAGCAATTTTTGTTTTTCCCAACATGCGATCTTCTTTCCCGATTATATAAAGGCTGTTTCCGAGGTTTGACCCCAGACGGGGCATGGCCGTGGGCACATCTTTATTATTGAACAAAGAAGAACGGGTATACTTCCCCGTTACCATATCCAGTTGCACGGAAAAACATTCACTTTTACTGTATCGGTTTATCTGCCGGCATTTCTGCCCGAGCTGCAACACATTCTCATTTTTCTTGTTATCATTAAAAATAATAGCAACATTTTTTGCATCTGGTAATATGCCAAAGCCCGCATAGAAAGGACGGTTGAATCCGGAATTAAAATAATTAGACCCAATACTAAAACTAAGTCCGGAGCCAGCACTGGAGCTGACTTGAATAATTTCTTTCTGCGCTTTTGGCAACACATGCAGCCACCCTATATCCCCATTTTTTTCTACCCGGCTCATAAGCAAATCACCACACTCATGCACATCATAAGTTGTTGATCTTGTCGTCGTCATAGTACCCGTGGTGGTAGTAGAATATGTAGTGTATTGGTAGTGATTGTATTTTTCTGCCAGTATAACAAGGCCATTATCCGGCGTGATAATAAAGCTTCTGAAACGCATATACCGGGAAAATCCTTCTTCTTCTGCCTGTATTTTTTCCAGTTTTTCACGTTCTTTCCTTTCTTTTTTACTTTCATCATCATCGTCATCATCCTCTTCCACAACTGCAATCTGGCTGGTGTTTAATTCTTTAATACTTGTACTTACTACTTCGCCGGATAGCGGGTTAAACCGCTGTACCAACATTCCATTTATCTCTTTGCCTTTTTTCTGGTTGCTGTAAAAAGCTGCCAGTACCAGGTCTTTATCCGGCACCTGCAATACTTTAGTGCTGATAAGCCATTTCGCATTTATATCTGAATTAATTTCTTTTACCACCTTACCCATGGCATCATACATACGGATGCTGTAATTTGAGAAATTTAAAAATTTAGATTTCTTCTTTTTCCCTTCTTCATATTCAAAGTTGCGGCCTACCAAAATCACTTTATCCGAAGCTGTATAAACCACATCTTCCAGTAAGTAAGTTTTCGGATCAAATTCGTTGCTCAGGTTGATGGCCTTGCCCTGCAGCTTCAAGGTTTTATCAAATAATTTTACTTCATACATATTGCGGCTGCGGCCGGCAATCGTGCTTACCAAAACCATTTTGGTACTATCAAAATTATAACCGGAACGAAAGCTTATGGCATCTGCCTTTTCTTCCCGCTGCCAACTGGCAACTTCTTTAAATTCTGATTTCAATTCACCATCTACCTTGTTTACTTCTGCCGTAAACAGGGTAAGTGTTTTATCTTTTTTGCTATAGTCACTGGCTATAAGAAAAAGCTTATCCTGCAAAAAGAAAAAATCTTCAAACTCTTTTCCTTTAAGTTCTTTACCAAAGTCCTGGCGATATATTTCATTCAGGTTCTTATCCAGCTTAATGATAGTAGCCGCTTCCCTCATAGTAGCGCCAATGACAAAATAAGATTTCAAAACCAGGTGCGATTCTTTCACAAATACCCCATCGGCATCTGTATGAATCACGTCCAGGTCCGTACTGCCTTTGCGCAATTTAAATTCTTCGCCCCAGGTTACACTAGCCTTCTGGCTCCAGGCACCATGGAACGTTACCAGGCATAAAGCCAGGACGATCGTCTTCTTCATAAATGTTCGTTTTGGTTTGGTTTGGTAAATATTTAGATGTGGGTAAATTGTTCCAGGAAACGGATATCATTTTCACTAAAGAGGCGCAGGTCTGTAATGCGGTATAAAAGCATGGTGATTCTTTCTATGCCCATCCCGAAAGCGTAGCCGGTATATTTCTGGCTGTCTATTTTACAATTATCCAGCACGGCAGGGTGCACCATACCACATCCCAATATTTCTACCCAGCCGGTTTTTTTACATACCGCACATCCTTTTCCTTTACATATGAGGCAACTGATATCCATCTCTGCACTCGGTTCTGTAAATGGAAAATAAGATGGGCGGAAACGGATTTTTATTTCTCCGCCGGTGTCTGCAAACATTTCCTGTACGAAAAAATATAATGTTTGCTTAAGATCAGCAAAGGAAACTTCTTCGGCAATGTATAACCCTTCCACCTGGTGAAAGAAACAGTGTGCCCGGGCACTGATGGTTTCATTGCGGTAGACACGCCCAGGACAAATGATGCGTAAAGGCAATTCGCCTTTTTCCATTTCCCTAATCTGCACACTGCTGGTATGCGTGCGCAAAAGCCAGTCAGGATTTTGATGTACATAAAATGTATCCTGCATATCACGGGCCGTATGATTCTCCGGCATATTAAGGGCGGTAAAATTATGCCAGTCATCTTCTATCTCCGGCCCTTCTGCCACGGCAAAACCGAGGCTTCCGAATATGCGAGTAATTTTTTGTTGCACCATGCTCAGCGGGTGACGGGAGCCCATGGGTTGTCGTGTACCCGGCAGGGTTACATCTATCTCCGGCGCCGCAGTTTTTGGCCCGGCCAGGCTATGCTGTGCTGTATTATAAATATTTTCGGTAAAGACTTTAAAATCATTCAGGATTTGGCCGGCGGCTTTTTTGTTTTCCGG
>JBDSWG010000030.1:0-20337 GCA_039926825.1 Ferruginibacter sp. | reverse complement strand
CTACATTCCCTCACCACCCACCCGGATACGCGGGAATTGAAAACTAATGTTTACCGCGTAGTGGCAGATCACATTGCCTGCGGCCTTGATCCTGAAAAAGTAGCCCTGTATTGCCAGAGTCATATTTTTGAAACTTCAGAACTTTACCTTTACCTGAATATGCTGGCTTATAAAGGAGAGTTAGAAAAAACAGTGACTTTTAAAGAAAAAGCCCGCCTCTCCCCGGACAATGTAAATGCCGGCTTACTTACTTACCCTGTTTTACAAACGGCAGATATCATTTTGCACCGTGCCAGTTATGTGCCCGTGGGTAAAGACCAGGAACAACACCTGGAAATGGCACGCAATTTTGTTCAACGCTTTAATCACCGCTATGGGCCTGTATTCCCGGAGCCGCAAGCTTTTAATTATAATGAAGAACTGGTGAAAGTACCCAGCCTGGATGGGAATGGAAAAATGAGTAAAAGTGAAAACCAGATGGCTACAGTTTACCTTTCAGATAGGGATGATGACATTCTTAAAAAAGTGATGAAAGCTAAAACAGACAGTGGCCCTGAAGCTCCCGGCGCTGAAATGCCTGCATACATTGCAAATATTTTTACGCTGATGAAACTGGTGAGTACGGATGAAGTGTATAAGAAATACGAGCTTGATTTTAATAATGCAAACATCCGCTATGGTGATATGAAAAAGCAACTGGGGGAAGACATGGTTAATTTTATCTCTCCCATCCGGGAAAAAACAGAAGAAATATTAAGCAATACCGAATACCTGGAAAAAGTCATGAAACTTGGCGCTGAGAAAGCCCGGGCCAGTGCTGCTGCTACTATGATTGTAGTGAGAGAAGCCATGGGACTCAACTATTAAAATTTATTTTTTTGCAGCAGTCAGAGATTAGAAATTCTAAAAAAAGTTTTCATACTTTCATTGCCTGACCCGGCATTCAGTCAGGAACAATTATATTAATTATATTATCATTAAGTTGAAAAAGCGGTATGGCTAAATCTAAAAAACCAAAACACATCGCCATTGCAGGAAATATAGGTGCCGGTAAGACGACCTTGACAGAATTACTGAGTAAACATTACAAGTGGATTCCCCAGTTTGAAGATGTGGATCACAATCCATACCTGAATGATTTTTACGAAGACATGCCCCGCTGGAGTTTCAACTTGCAGATTTATTTTTTAAATAGCCGCCTAAAACAATTACTGGAAATACAACGCGGCACGGAAACCATTATCCAGGACAGGACGATATATGAAGATGCAAATATTTTTGCACCCAACCTGCATGACATGGGGCTGATGAGTAAAAGAGATTTTGAAAACTATTACCAGTTTTTTGAAACCTTAAAATCAATGGTGAAGCCACCGGACTTACTTATTTATTTAAAAACTTCTGTGCCTACACTTGTTGCTCAAATTCAGAAACGTGGCCGCGAATATGAAGAAAATATCCGCCTGGATTACCTGAAAAAACTGAATGACTACTATTTAAGCTGGATAGATTCATACAAAGAAGGACCTCTCCTCATTATTGATGCAGACAATAACAAGTTTGCAGAAAATGATGAAGATCTCGGCCAAATAATCAATAGCATTGATTCCACGCTATTTGGCTTATTTTAATTCCTGGCTCATTTTCAAATTAACATTCATTTCTTTTGGTGAAAGCGCCGCATTGCCTTATTTTTGCAATGCGAAGTAGAGCAGCGGTAGCTCGTCGGGCTCATAACCCGAAGGTCAGAAGTTCGATCCTTCTCTTCGCAACTTAAAAAACCCGGTGTTACCGGGTTTTTTCTATTATATATATTCCTTAACTCTTTCGGCGGATATTACTTGCGCCGCTGGCCTCGCTTTCTTTCAATATCGCATTTCCTTTAAACAACACACTACTTGCGCCACTGGCCTGGGCAGAAATTTCTTCATGCACCGTTACCTGCACATCTGAGGCACCGCTACAATTTACTTTACAGGTTGCCGTCTCAAAACCATACCCTTTGAAATCGCTGGCCCCGCTGCTTTCTATGATAAGCGTGTTGGATTTTCCTGTTATACTCACATCAGAAGCACCACTGGCCTGTACCTTAAGTGTTTCAGCTTTTATTTCACCTTTAAAATCGCTGGCACCGGAGAGCGTAAGTTTAAAGTCCCCGGTTTTTAAAGTGGCTGCTATCAACACATCACTGGCACCAGTAGCTTCCAGGGAATTGAGGGTTGTGACAGAAACATAAATTTTAAGTTTCATGTTTCTATTTCCCCAGCCTTTATCCCCGTCATAATATATTTTTAATAAGCCATCTTCCACCACAGTTTTTATACCCTCTATATATTTTTCTTCTGACGCCGATACAGCTAGGGCTTGCGATTCTGATTGGCTCACATAAAGGTCAATTGCATTGGAAACTTTTATACGGTCAAATTTGCCATTAACTTCCCGGGGTTTAGCGTTGGCATCATACACGAGTTGCTTTTGCGAAAAAGCCAGGCCGGCAACGAGGATGAAACAGAAGCTTAATAATATTTTTTTCATATCAGCTATTTTCTTTTTTGATGGTGCCCCCACTGCTTACATTTATATCTTTTACTACGCCATTTCCTTTGTACCGCACCTGGCCTCCACTGCTGGCGTGGGCATTCAGTTCCTTTTCTATTGTAATCCTGATGCTGCTGCCACTGCTGCTTTTTGCAGTACAGGTTTGCGTGGTCATATCATAACCTTTAATACTGGAGCCACTACTAGCTTTTGCATCCAGCAGGTTAGTGCTGCCACTAATTTTTAAAAGTGAACCACTGCTGGCTACCGTACTTAGACGTCTAGTTTTTACATTCAGATTAACCTGCGATCCGGAGCTGGCAGACAAGTAAAGGCTTGCAGCAGAAATCTGCTTGTCAGCGGATACCAACGCCCCACTTTGCGCCATAATTTTGTCTAATTGAGTAAAACTCAGGTAAGCTTTAAGTTTATCCTTTTTGTGATTCACCCATTTCATGCCTTTTGTATCCACGTAGATTTTTAAAACACCATTTTCAACTGTTGTAGTAAGCCTGGCAAAGTCTTCCTCGCTGGCGGCACTTACGGCGAGCGCATTGATACTGCTCTTCGAAAGAATTAGTTCAACACCGGAAGAAACACTTACCGCACTGAAACTACCATTCAGGGTACGAGCACGGGCATTGGGGTCATTGTAAAATTTTTCCTGTGCCCCGGCTCTGAATAGCAGGAGGGAAAAAAATGTGATAAATAATAATTTCATGGCTATACTTTTTTATAATACGGTTCACCCGCAAAAGAAGTTACAGCATCTCAATTTATTTCTCAATTTAAACTGTAATTTTGTTCTTTATTCATCGCCTACAATAACCGGGGTGCTTCTATCAGAGGCTGAGATTATACCCGAATAACCTGCACAGGATAATACCTGCGAAGGGAGTTTAAGATGCACCTGGTTTTTCGGCATTTATTTTAAATATGAAACTTTATTGTACCCTGGCTTTGGCCAGTTTGTTACCTGCTTTGGCTTTTAGCCAGCAAAAGACATTTAATGATACTGCCTTTCTAAAACCAGTAGAAATTTCCAGCGTGCGCTCCAATAAATTAATGCCGGTGGCCAGTACCCTCCTGGGTAAAAAAGATATACAGGATAAAAATATCGGCCAGGATTTACCTTTTATCCTGGATGAAACTCCGAATGTAGTAGTTAATTCAGATGCCGGTAATGGTATTGGGTACACAGGTATACGCCTGAGGGGTAGTGACGCCAGCCGGATAAATGTTACCATCAATGGAATTCCATTTAACGACCCGGAAAGCCAGGGAAGTTTTTTTGTTGATATCCCGGATATTGCTGCTTCTGCTGAAAGCATTGAGATTCAGCGTGGAGTAGGCACATCTTCAAGTGGCTCCGGTTCTTTTGGTGGCAGTATTAATATAAATACCAATGAAAACAGCCTGGATAAAAAAATAATATTATCCAATACAGCAGGAAGTTATCATAGCCTCAGGAATGCCTTCAGCCTTAGTACCGGATTAATTGGCAAGCATTTCACTATAGATGGCAGATTGAGTAATATTCGTTCCGATGGGTACATCCGGCGTGCAGCCAGCCGCCTCCAATCTTATTATGCAAGTGTAGCCTGGATAGATTCCTCCAACTCCCTTCGCTTAAATATTTTTAACGGACAGGAAAAAACTTACCAGGCCTGGTATGGGATAGATGAAATTACCCTAAAGCGGGACCGGCGCTATAATGCTGCAGGTACAGAAGCGCCTGGTGAACCTTACAGCGATGAAACGGATAATTACACTCAACACCATTACCAATTGTTTTATAATCACGCTTTCAGCAATCAATGGAAAGCAGTTATTGCACCTTTTTACATTCGCGGAAAGGGTTATTATGAACAATACAAGGCCAATCAAAAACTCTCAAAATATGGCCTGCCTGATTATACATCCGGAGGTACAACTATTTCCCGGACAGATCTCATCCGCCGCCTTTGGCTTGATAATGATTTTTACGGTGCCATAGCATCCCTGCAATTAAATCAGCCGCAGCGCCAGGTGATAGCCGGTGGAAGTTATAATGATTACAAAGGCGGGCACTATGGTGAAATCTACAAAGCCCAGCAACAGGTTGCAGTACCTGAAAATTACCGCTATTATGAAGTGCCAGCCATAAAGCAGGAAGTGACGGGCTATGTAAAATGGACAGAAAAACTCACTGGCCGGCTGAATAGTTTTGCAGACTTGCAGGTCCGAAATGTAGATTATAAATTACATGGCTTCCGCGATAATCCTGCCCTGGATATTTCAAATAACTATACATTTTTTAATCCTAAACTGGGCCTGGTTTATAATACGGATGCCAGCAAAATTTTTCTTTCCTGGGGTAAATCTCAGAAGGAACCTAACCGAGATGATTTTGAAGCTGGCGTCAACCAGCAGCCTGCAGCAGAGAAATTACAGGATTGGGAATTAGGCATACAAACCAATAAATACAAAGCTTCCTGGGGGGTGAATTTTTATTTTATGAATTACACTGACCAGCTTGTGCTTACCGGGCAGGTAAATGACGTAGGCGCCTATAGCCGTACCAATGTACCATCCAGTTACCGGGCGGGTATTGAATTATCTGGTAAGGTTATACTGAGCCCGGTATTTAGTATAATGGGTAATGCAAGTTTTAGCCGCAATAAAGTGAAAGATTTTACGGAATATTTAGATGATTATGATAACGGTGGCCAGGTAAATAAATCTTACCACAATACTAACCTGGCCTTTTCACCGGAAGTTGTAAGCGCAGCAACACTGCAAATACTTCCTTTCCGCAATGCTAAAATATTATTTACAGGTAAGTATGTGGGCAGGCAATACCTCGATAATACCTCTCAGGCTTCCCGGAGCTTGCATGCTTATTATACACAAGATTTAAGATTGAATTACAACATCAGCCAGCTGACTGCAAAGCGTATAGAAATTTTTGCACAGGCTATAAATATTTTTAACCGTAAGTATGAACCCAATGGTTATTCCTTCAGTTATATTTACCAAAATGCAACTACTACAGAGAATTATTATTTTCCTATGGCGCCCCTGCATTTCATGATGGGCATCACGATTGAATTATAGAAAAAAGAGTAGCTGCAGTTAGGAATTGCTGCAGCTTTTTATTTCGAGTAGGCAACACCGTTAATCTCCTGCCAGGCCAGCATACCACCTTCCAGGTTGTTCACATTTGTATAACCCATTGTTTCCAGCATCATACAAGCCTGCAAACTTCTCATACCGCTGCGGCAATAGCAGACAATTTCTTTATCTTTATAATCTTCCAGGGCATCTACCTGCAGCGATAAAACATTTCCCAGGGGAATAAATTCGCCCCCGATATTGAATACCGCACGCTCTTCGGGTTCCCTCACATCCACGAGAATGATATCTATTTTATTATCTAATTTATCTTTTAAAGTTGTGCTGTTTATCTGCTGCATCTTTATTCGTTTGTATGTGTACTGTCTTTTAATACCTTCATTTCTTTCGAAATCCAAAGATCCATCAATTGCCCGGATTGAATATAAACGGGCAATTTATCTTCCGTCATTTTAGGGGGATTTTGCTTATAAACAAATGCAGACAAGCTATCTACCACATCGGGTTCAGCAATTACAGCGGCCAGGCCAATGCCGTTTTGTTCCAGCAAAAGTTTAGCTTCTGCCAGCGTAAGGCCGGTAAGTGAAGGAACCCGGATTCGGGTATCTGCCAGGCCGCTGCCAATGACGAGATCAATAGAACTTCCCCAGGGAATTTTGGCACCCGGAAAAACAACATTCCCTTTAAATTGCTGTTCCAGCACGGAGCCCTTCATAAAATCCGGGCGATACAAAGTATCTCCGAGTTTTAAATGCGTACGGCCCAGGATTTCAAGCGCATACTGTAATGTTTTACCATTCAGGGTAGGCATATCCACCATGGGCAGGGTTATACGATTGACGGTTAAAAATACAACGCGGTTAATTTTTACGGTACTGTTGGGGTCCGGCAATTGTTTTAATACAATGCCTTTTTTTAGAGTGTCAATAAAAACTGAATCCTGAACAACAACTTCAAAACCTTTTGCCTCCAGGCTTTTAATTGCCGTTTCAGTAGTTTGATTCAATACCGAAGGCACGGTAAGGTATTCACCATGTCTTGTAATTTTGCCCAGGAGTTGTAGAAAAATAAATATCATAAGCAACACCAGCCCGATAATAAACAACAGGTTGAGCCAAAGTGGGCGGCGGGTTATAAATTTAAACACGGGCATTATTTTGATGAATGAACATATCTGCTAACATAATTATTTAGTAAAACACTCTTCTATAAGCGCTGAATAAAATTCCATTAAAGTCCACCCCATGGCTACTACCTGTTGGGGTACAAGACTGGCAGCACTTTGGCCAGGTACGGTATTAATCTCCAGCATAACTGGTTCATTTTTAAATTTATCAAATATAAAATCAATACGCACAATGCCATTGCAATCGAAAACCTCGTATGCCTTAATGGCAATCTGCCTTACTGCTTCAGCAATGGATTCATCTACCTGGGCCGGCGTAATTTCATCACTTGCCCCTTCATATTTTGCTTCGTAATCAAAGAAATCTTTTTTACTAATAATTTCAGTAATAGGAAGGGTGATGATTTCTCCTTTACTTTTAAAAACGCCAATCGTAAGTTCTCTTCCTTCAATAAATTCTTCTACCAATACCTGGCTGTCCTCTTTAAACGCTTTGCATAAAGCCTCCTCCAAATCTTCTTCCCGCATTACTTTACTCATGCCAATGCTACTGCCACCATTATTAGGTTTTACAAACACAGGCAGTTTTAAGGAAGATAAAATGCTACCGGAAGTAATGATACTTTCCCGGAATAAATGCACAGATTTGGCTACTGGAATACCGGCAAAGGCAGCAACGGCTACAGTATACCTTTTGTTGAATGTAAGGGCAGACACAGCGGCACTGCAGGTTGTATAAGGAATATGCAGGCAATCAAAATACCCCTGCAGTTTTCCATCTTCGCCAGGCGTGCCATGCAGGCCAACAAGAATGGCCTCAAAATTTACCTTGCCGGAAGGTAAAGGAATGGAGAAATCATTTTTATCAATTAAATATTTTACCCCATCTTCTCCTTTATAAAACCAGCCATCCGGATGAATGTCCACAAGAAAACATGACCATTTAGCATGGTCTATATTATTAAATATGGTTTCTGCACTTTTATAAGAGATAACAGATTCTCCGGAATAGCCGCCCGTAATCAGGGCAATGTTTTTCTTCATTTTTCCAGGTTAAAAAAATGGGATATTCTTGATTTGTAATTTAAACTTTAAATGAAGATAAAAATTGTTTCTGAATCGCCCCCTCTATAAACTTTCTGCCGGCGCATCTATACCTTCATTGCCGGAATCCAGCACGAATTTCCATTTTCCATTTGCCCCTTTCTTCCAAATGCTCACATACGTACCATACAATACGGTATCCTGTACTTTAGGTTTCAGAGCCCATATTCCATAAGTAAACCCCATATCTCCACCGGAAGCCACCATAGCATCTTTTGTTTTCCATTGCAACGTATAAGCAGCATCATCCTGGCCAATGAGATAGTCTACTGCATGCGCACCTACAATGGGTAAATGGCCTGGCCTTAGCAAGACGGCATTGCTATCCATAAATTCCAGGAAGGCCATGTGCATCCCATGCTCTTCACTATAGTCAGAAAATTTTGAATCCATTTCCAGGAGGGCCAGTTTATCCTGTACCGTATTCACAACCGGGGCCTTCTTTTCTGTTTCACAGGCAGAAAATAACATGGCAAAACAGATAAAGATTTTATACATCAGGATGGCAAGGTAAGAAATAAATAAAGGCTGTAAAAAGCAAAAAGGCGAAGGTATTTATAAAATACTTTCGCCTTTTCCCGGCAACTATCACCGGAGAACATGTGCCCGAAGGCATTAAGATTTTTTAAACGTGTAATTTTTCCTTTTTTTCCATTAATTCATCCACAGTTTCACGGTAATCTTCATCCGGCACACAACAGTCTACCGGGCAAACAGCTGCACATTGCGGCTCTTCATGAAAACCCTGGCACTCTGTACATTTATTAGGAACAATATAATACTGGTCCATTTCTATAGGCGTGTTCCGCTGATCTGCGGTTATCACGGTACCATCCATTAATGTGTAAGTACCTTTTATTGTAGTACCATCAGAAATTGCCCACTCTACACCACCTTCATATATAGCATTATTCGGACATTCGGGTTCACATGCCCCGCAGTTAATGCACTCATCTGTAATCTTAATAGCCATCTGCCTTAATTTTGATGCAATTTAATAAGAACCATATGATTTTACAAGAACGAATTAGGCTTATGGTTTGGCTGGGTGATTACCTGCGCCAAAATAGCCCGGGCTGGCAGGAAGCTAAACACCGTGCGGAACGTGAAAATGGTTGGTTTATTCCGGAATTTATTGATTTGGCCACACAAAATATAGTGGAAAAATTTCTTGATGAAGATGAACTTAATTCCTGGGTAAAAAATTATGAAATCAGAGGGGAATCTTCCGGCTTAACTGTCGGCCTCGTTATGGCAGGAAATATTCCTTTGGTAGGGTTTCATGATATGCTGTGTGCCTTTATCGCCGGCCATAATCAAAAAATAAAACTTTCTACCCGCGATACGGCACTAATGATGCACATTATAACAACGTTGCATGAGGAGGCCCCTGAAACCCAAACGCTGGTACAAGTAGCAGACAGGCTCAAAGATTGTGATGCATACATTGCCACGGGCAGCACAAACACTTCGCGGTATTTCGAATATTATTTTGCAAAATACCCACACATCATCCGCCGTAACCGTACCTCTGCTGCTGTACTTTCAGGTCATGAAAGCCTTGAAGATTTACTTCATTTATCAGATGACATTAACCAGTATTTTGGCCTTGGATGCCGAAATATTACAAAATTATATGTGCCGGAGGAATATGATTTTATTCCTTTAATAAGATCCTTTGCTAAGTATAAATTCCTGTCAGAAAATCATAAGTATAATAATAATTACGATTACCAACTGTCAATTTTACTGCTGAATAGCCAGATGTATATGTCAAGTGGTGCTTTGTTGCTGGCAGAAAATGAAAACGTTTTTTCGCCCATTTCGGTTGTATATTACCAATATTACAATAATGAAAATGAATTGATGAATTCGCTCACTAAAAATGAAGACCTGCAGCTGGTGGCTGCTTCGCCGGCACAATTTGGAAAAGCGCAGCAACCATCTCTCACTGAATATGCAGATAGCGTTGACACAATGGCTTTCCTCACAACAGAAATGCATCTACGAAAGTCTTTGTAATTTAATGTTAAACATGCCGGAAGGTAAAAAGCAAAATGGCAGCATTGCGTTATTTTGTATGGTAAGGCATAACGTTTGACACAATACTTAAAAAGAAAAAAGGAAAAATATGAAACTTAAACAAATTCTCTTCACTGTTTTAGTAAGTGCGCTTACTTGCACGGCGCTGGTATTTTCATACAATTTTTACTTACAGAAGCATAACAGCTTTGGCGGCCAGCAGCCAGGAGTGGTCCCTTCTAATTATAAATATGCAGGATTTATGGATGGCACATTGCCTCCGGGTGCTGTAGATTTTACAGCGGCTGCGCAATCCAGCACACCGGCAGTGGTGCATATTAAAACCCGCACCAGTGCTAAACAAACTTCCAATAATTTACCTCGCACCCAGAAAAATCCCTTCAGCGATTTTTTTGATGATGATATGTTTAACCAGCTTTTCGGCGGCCGTGCAAATGCCATACCAGAGCAAAGAGCATCTGGCTCGGGTGTACTCATCAGTGATAATGGATACATTGTTACTAATAACCACGTAGTACAGAATGCAGATGAAATAATGGTGACGCTGAGTAATAAAAAATCTTATAAAGCAAAAGTTATTGGAACAGACCCGGCGTATGACCTGGCAGTCATAAAAGTTGAAGCATCCGGATTACCCTATTTGTTATATGGCAATTCTGATGATGTAAAAATCGGTCAGTGGGTATTAGCGATTGGTTACCCGCTAAATCTTGAAACAACAGTTACTGCAGGAATTGTAAGTGCAAAAGCCCGTAGCCTGGGCTTAAACCGCGATAAAAATGGAAAAGCAGATAATGCCGTAGAATCATTTATACAAACTGATGCTGCTGTAAATATGGGTAACAGTGGCGGTGCCCTTGTAAACCCGGATGGGCGGCTTATCGGTATTAATTCTGCTATAGCCTCCCCCACAGGATACTATTCAGGATATTCTTATGCTATACCGGTGAATATTGCCAAGAAAGTAGTTGATGATATTATTAAGTTTGGTACCGTGCAGCGGGCCTACCTGGGTATTCAATATGGCAATACAAGTGATATGTCTGATGAATACAAAAAAGCCAATAACATTCCCTTAAACGCCTGGGGTATCTATGTTTCCGGTGTTCCGGATAACGGTGCGGCTTATGCTTCGGGTATCCGTAAGGGTGACCTTATTAAAAGCATTAATGGCGTAGAAATCCAGAGCGGTGCAGAACTGCAGGAACAAATCAGCCGTTATAAGCCCGGAGATAAAATTCCCGTAGTGTATATCCGTAATGATAAAGAATATTCTGTACTGGTGAACTTAAAAAATAGTTCCGGCAACTTTGAAGTAGTGAAAAATGAAACTTATGCTGATTTGCTGGGCGCAGATTTCACTTCACTGGATGCCCGAAAGGCCAAAGAGTTAGGAGTAGATGGTGGTGTACTGGTGCGTAAAATAAATAAAGGCGCAATTTTCGACCAGACCCGTATGAAAGATGGTTTTATAATTCTTAAAATTGATAATAAAAAAGTGCGCAGCACAGAAGATTTGTATGCTGCTATTGCAGAAAATAAAAATTTTAATATCAGTGGCTTCTACCCGGGTTATGATGTTGTTTATGACTACCCGATTACGCTTGATAATTAATTATCGTTCCTGATATTTAACCCGGCAAAATGGCCGGGTTATTTTTTTGCATAATAATATATCCTGCTGCAGGTAAATGAATCTCAATAATGTTATTTACTTCTTTCATTGTGGAATTATTTAGGGAATTATAAAATAATTCTCCCTCCCCGCCAGGATAATCCATAATCACGTTTGTTTTACCAAGGTTTAATAAAACTATCAATTGTTCTTCATCCTTTTCCAGCTTATAAGCAAGTATACTATATTCTTTCCATCGGGGTATGATAGATAATGTTCCACCAATAGCAGCAGATTCATGCCGCAGTAAATTTAATTTTTGATATAAAATACTGAATTCATTTTGAGTTTCTGGCCAGTCAATCTCGTCCTTATCAAAAAACTTCAATCTCTTTTTATTTTCAGCTTCCTGGCCTGAATAAACCAGTGGCACTCCCGGAAAAGTAAAATTAAATACTGTCAGGGCTTTTACATAATTCCCAAATTTTTCAAATTCGGTTCCGTTCCAGCTATTTTCATCGTGGTTAGTGGTAAAAAATAAACGCAGTGCATCCGGTGGAAATTTTTCTATATTATTTTCCAATACGGAATATAAATAATTCATATCCCTTTCCCCTTTAAAAAATACTTCACAGGCATGCATCCATTCCCAGGCATAGGAAACCTGGAACACCTCATGATATTTGGGATCTTCTGTTTCAGCCAGCCAAATAAGGCCGGGCTTGATTTTTTCCAATGCACTTTTTGCTTTATGCCAGAATGGAAGTGGCGTAAGGTGCGCCAGGTCTGCACGAAAACCATCGATATTAAATACCAATAACCAGTGCATCATGGAGTTTATCATTTCCTGCTGCTGCGCTTCATTGGAATGATCAATTTGTATCACATCATCCCAGTCATAAGGTGGCATGAAGTTTCCTTCGTCGTTACAAACAAAAAATTCCGGGTTGGTGAGTGTCCACACATTATCCCAGGCAGCATGATTGGCTACCCAATCAATAATAACTTTCATACCGAGGGCATGGGCTGTATTGACCAGGATAGCAAAATCTTCGACAGATCCAAATTCCGGATTTATCCCCTTAAAATCACGGATAGAATAATAGCTTCCTAAGGTACCTTTCCGGTTTTTTTCGCCAATAGGATATATGGGCATAAACCACAAAATATCTGTTCCGCCATCACGCAGCCGAAGCAGGTGACGGGTAACTTCATTAAATGACCCTTCTTTAGAAAACTGCCGGGTATTTACTTCGTAAATATTACTGTGCCGCAGGGCTGCATAAGTCATTTGGGAAATTTTTTATTCATTATAATAAGGGGTGTAGGAGGAACCCTGATGGATAGTTAACTTTGCGTTTCCAAGTTATGAAACAATTCACCATTCCGATTTCTTACCGGAGCGAATTTATTTCCAGGATTAAAGAAGAACGTAAGGCTGGGGATAAAATGAAGAAAGATTTCACCCCGACGCTTCTCAAAATTCCGGGGTTAGAAATATACCTTGCCCGGCATTTTGGCTTTTGTTATGGGGTAGAAAATGCTATTGAAATTGCTTTTAGAACCATCGAAGAAAATCCCGGACGAAATATTTATTTGCTCAGTGAAATGATTCATAATCCGCAGGTGAATGCAGACCTTATAGACCGTGGGGTTAAATTTTTGCAGGACACACTGGGAAATCCAATCCTGCCTTTAGAAAATTTATCTTCTGATGATATTGTTCTCATCCCGGCCTTCGGAACCACGCTTGCAATAGAAAAAAAATTAAAGGAGATAGGAATACAGATTGAAAAGTATAATACTACATGCCCATTTGTAGAAAAAGTATGGAACAGGAGTAACCAGATTTCCCGTCAGGGATTTAGTGTTATCATTCATGGTAAACCTAATCATGAAGAAACGCGGGCTACATTTTCGCATGCAGCCGCTTCAGCTCCATCTCTTATAATAAATGATATGTCTGAAGCTATTTCTCTGTCGAGGTACATACGAAAGGAAGCGCCGGCAGAAAACTTTTACCAGGAATTTGATGGCCGTTATTCCACAGGATTTGACGTTACAAAAGATTTACTGCGTATAGGTGTTGTAAACCAGACTACCATGCTCGCCAGCGATACCCAGGAAATCTGCGATTTCCTTCGGCAGCAAATATTATTGGTTGAAACTGTAATAGTGCCAAATGAAAGATTTGCAGATACCAGGGATACTTTGTGCTATGCTACTAATGACAACCAGTCCGCAGTGTATGGCCTCCTGGAAACCGAAGCAGACTTTGCCATTGTTGTAGGAGGTTACAATAGTAGTAATACCAGCCACCTTGTAGAATTGTGCGAAGAAAAACTGTCAACATATTTTATCCAGGATGATAAAAATATTTTAAACGATAAGCAAATTCAGCACTTTGATTTACACACTAAAAGATTAATTACAACTACCACATTTTTACCGACGAAAGATCCGGTTAAAATACTGGTGACCAGTGGAGCCAGTTGCCCGGATGCCATTGTAGAAAAGGTTATTGAAAAACTGGTAAAGTTCTATTCTCCTGGATCAGAATTGAATACCTTAGAAGTTATAATATAAAAATGCCTCCAAAAAGCTGGAGGCATTTTTATTAATTCAAACCTAAAATTACTCTTTCACTAGTTTAGCATTAATAACCCCTTCATCCGTTTTCATTTGGATGAAATATGTACCAGAACTCAAATGTGAAAGCCCGGGAATTACGATTTCGTTTGTACCATTCTGAATGGTTACATTTTTAGATAAAAGCGTACGCCCTGTATAATCATACATTTTGATAAAGCCTTTTCCTTTAATGGCAGATGCGAAATACAACGTCACCTTATCTTTAAATGGATTTGGACTTACCATTACAAACTGCTTTGGCCCACAGGAAGGAACAACCTTTAAAATTTCGCTATAGCGTAGTGTACCATCCCTGTCTTCTGCAACAAACCGGTAATAATTTAATGCATTCTTAACCGGGGTGATATCCGTGAAAGCATAATTATTAATATCCTGTGAATTGCCCGCAGCCGTGATTGTGGCTATTGATTTCCAATCCACTCCGTTAGTTGCCCGCTGCACTTTGAAATTGAGGGAGTTAACTTCACCAGCAGTCTGCCAGTGTAGGGCCACTTCACAACTATTCACTTTATAATCAAAAGCCGTAATAGAAACGGGTGTAGGAGCTAATGGGAATACCAGAATATACAAGGTTGCCATTACACAAGACTGGGGTACTCCGTTATCACAAACCTGGTAATCAAAGTGGACCGGCCCGGTAAAATTAAGAGCTGGATTAAATGTGAAAGTGCCATCACTGTTTAATACCAGTGTTCCTTCTGCCACGGTTGTATTTTGGGGAGTTACTGTAAGGGTATTGCCCTGTGGATCTATATCATTTAATTTTACGTTGCCTCCAATAGCAGCACCCACAAACGTGTTATAATAATCATCGGCAGCAGCAGTAGTGTTTGTATTAATTGCAGAAGGTGCATATACAGTAATAAACTGCTGGGCCGTAGCGCACAATCCACTGTTATCGCAGACCTGGTAGGTTAGTGTATCCATACCCGTAAAGCCGGGTGCCGGAGTATAAGTAATTTCGCCGGTGCCGGAATTTACAGTGGCAGTTCCATTATCTGGATTTACGGTAATCACCACGGTTGCAGGATTAAGGCTGCATGGCATGTTGGAGCATCTATCATTGGCCAGGGTATTTATCGTAACTGCCACGCCTGCCATCGTTGATGCGATATCTGCATTCGCAACGGGTGGTTTATTTATAGCCAAAGGATTCAATACCGTTATTTTTAATTTGGAAACGGGGCATGGCGCAAGTTGGCCTGCTGCACAAACCGGTACATCATAAATATAAACACCCGCTGTTGGAGTGATAAAATTATATGTTCCATCCGGGTTCATATTTATAGTTCCACCTGCTGGGCCGGATATTAATACGGGCGTACCATATATTGTTCCCGCACTCACAATATCGTTTGTGCTCACATCCCCGGAAACAGAAACATTTACAAATGTGGCATTAACATCCGGGTTTGTTTTAGGCACAAGAGAAGCAGGACAACTTACAGTTACAAGTGTTGGTATGCCTCCGATTGATTGATTTTCAACAATGTTAAACTGTATTGTGCCTGGAGGAGCCACAAAGAAATTATCCCCCAAAACTTTACTATAAACACAGTATTCTATGAAACACCGGACTGTCCCAAGTTGTGCCGTAGATTCATCGGACACAATAAAGCAATAATCCTGATTTAGGAAAGTGAGCGATCCGTCAGCATTTACAGTCTGGAAACTATTTATTTGCGGGGCTGGTATGCCTGCTGGTAAACAGGTAGTTAAATTCACCCTAAGCCGGCTGGCAAGGTATACAAGGGAGCCGTTACAAGTGGTAGTAGCAGCACAATTGGCTGGCGGAAGGCCTCCTCCGGTTCCACCACTATTTCCATCATCAATAACAACAAAACTGCCCAAATTGCAGGCAGGTAGCACCACAGGGGGGATTCCTAAACAAGTAGACGGTACACTACAACTATTGGTGAGCACTGTAAAATCTAAAGGCAGATTAAAAGGAAAAGTAATAGGGCCCAGGTTGGTAAAAATACAATAGTCCACATAAGTGCGGGCAACGTTAGTACCCGCATCCGCCAGGGCACATAATTTCACAGACCCTGCCGTAAGTATGCCGCCTGTTACATCAGAGATTTCCGGGCTTGGTACACCTGCGGGAATTCCAGTAGGAAAAAATACCCTGATTTTTCCTAGTGATGTAGTGTAAGCTCCATCACAAGGTGTGCAAGGGCGGCCATCGGTTATTTGCGAGAAACCGGAAGGACACCCAATGGTAGTTAAAGATATAGGACAGGAAATTTGCGGAAATGAAAAGGCTTGTAACCGAAGTATCAGGTTAGTTAAGGGTAAAGTGGACCCTGACATGTTTGTATAAACGCAATAATCTACATAGTTACGTACAACGGTGCTTCCCTGGTCAGCAGATATACAAAGTTTAAGCTCCGGACGTGTAACTTCCAGCCCGGCAACTAATTCTGCCACCTCATTTACAACGGGTGTCGGTGTTCCTATAGGAATAGGTGTAGTAAAAAATACACGGATTTTACCGGCTAATATGGTAAAGGCGCCGTCACATGGTGTACAGTCCGAAGTATTGTTGAGACATACAAAGGAGGCTGGACAGGATATGTTTGTACCACCAGCCACGTTTGCTGTGGCAAAAGCACTTAAAATCACATTAGTACCCGAAAAAGTTGTTGTTGCATTGAAGTCTAGTTTAAAAGTCACCAATGTTCCTACAGTAAATGCCGGATCACAAATTTGTACACAAGCATTACCACCGTTCAGAGTAACATTGGTACAAGTAACGGTAACGCCTGTACTCGTTGTAACACTGATATCAGTACTTTGTACAGAAGCCGTACCACCCTGGGTAAAATTGACCACAACACAACCCGCAGTAGTAACTCTATAAACACGGGAAGTAATGGAAAGCTGAGTAGCTGCTGGAGGGCCTGTAGTAATGAACATAGAACCAGCAGTATTCACCATAGTAGTTCCATTTCCTGTAAAAATTGCACCTGCATCCGGAACTGTGCTGGCACATAAAAGCGTGTTATTACTGGTGCATTGTCCGGAGGCGACATAAGACACCCCGGAAAATAAAAGACAAAACATGAGTAGGCTTCTCCATAGCAATGCCGGTAAAAAAATTTTAGTGGAAATTTTTTGCATAAAATAAATTTTGTTTGTTTACAATATTCATAGCATGTTGGATCCCGCCATTTACAAGGAAGCAAGTGACAGATTTTAAAGAAAAAAATGTATTTACCTCTGCTAAAAGAGGTACTTGTGAAATCAGATAGGTATGAGAATTTATACTTCTCTTATGCTAAGAGTTAGCTGCGGATTAATAAGAATGATCATAAAACACTCCTCTTACATTGAGAGATAACCTTTGAAAAGATTACAAAACTTAAATAATTAAAAAATTTTTGTACGAAAAATTATTGAACAAAAAATTCTAGTGGCAGGATTATTTATGGTCATCCTACGTCATATGCATCTATAACTAAATTACTATTCTGGAAGGGAGCAGTTTAATGATTTTGTTCAATCATTTAAACATTTTCCTTGTTTTTTCTTCAACAAGTTTAATACCAAAATTTAATTGCTGCAAAGGAGATATATGGGTATTGTCTATAAGTACGGCGTCTTCAGCCATTTTTAGCGGGCTCACCTCCCGGTGAGAATCTATATAGTCCCGCATCTCCAGGTTATTTTTTACTTCTTCTATTGTTATATTCGGGTTCTTGGCATACATTTCTTTATACCTGCGTTCAACCCTTACCGGTATGTCTGCAGTCATAAATATTTTAAGGCAGGCATCCGGGAATACGGTAGTACCAATGTCTCTGCCATCCATTACAATGCCTTTACGGGCACCCATCTTTTGTTGCTGTGCCACGGCAAAGTTTCTAACCAACCCTATAGCTGCCACTTCACTTACTTTTTCTGCCACTACTAAATCGCGAATTACATACTCCACATTTTCATCATTAAGATAAATTTCAGAATCTTTAGATTGCACATTATATTCAAAATGAAGATGAATTTGTTCCAATGCATCTTTCACTTCATTCTTTTTGTTCCAATCTATGTGGTTACGTAGAAAGTACAGCGTAATTGCCCTATACATGGCCCCACTGTCTATGTAAACATACCCGAGCTTTTCCGCAAGCTGCCGTGCAAGGGTACTTTTACCGCAGGAAGACCAGCCATCAATCGTTATAATTATTTTTTTCATGTAATTATAGGTGAATGATTTACAATTTATTGGTACTAAATTTTCAAGGGTGGAGAAAAAAAATGTGCCTCATGCAATAAAGTAAAAAATATGCTGTTATAAGTTGAGCACATGACCCTTCACACCCCTGACTATATGCAAAGCATTCCTGCACCTGCACGAAAATATTACTTTTTGAAAGAATCGATTTGAAAGTAAAATGGAATTCTTATTTAGTCACTATTAATAAACAATAAAATCACATCGTATGAAAATCGCAATTTTGATTTTTGCATTATTTGCAGGTGTACAGTTAACAGCTGGCAATATGCCTTCCTGGAGTGCCGCAGAACCCGCAGTAAAACAAGCTACGCCACCGGCTTTTGCCTTCCTGAGAGGTCATCGCCAGGCACGTGCTGCTGTAGTTACATGGGGTATGTCGTCTAATTCAGGTATTTATGATTTCGACATTGAGTTAACTTATGAAGATCCTACTGATCCCTATTCCAATTGGGAGTATCGTGGTGAAATGCCTAACAGCAACGGCAGGTCATTTAAATTTACTGACAATGATGTACTAGGCGGTGTTATGCACTACCGCATAGTTGCAAATATGAATGATGGTAGCCGGGTAGTTTCTGACTGCCAGTCTATAAAAATACCTTCGCGTTAACAGGAGCTGAGATAATTCTCAGCTCTTTTTTAACCCTCCAATAATGAAACTATGAAAAAATTTTACCTCTCCATTACTTTTTTATGTTGTGTATGCGGCATATCGCTAGCACAGATTATTACTCCAATTATAAAAGCAAATTTTGGAGTAGAAGCTGACCTACGCACGAACTATTTTAATAATTTTAATCAACCCGGCAATGATGACTGGTTTGCAAACGGCTTGGCAGGTTCCGGTAATTTTGTTATAGATACCACTGGGGCTGCCGCAATTGTTGGGGGTTACACGACCAACCCTGGCTCCCGTATGACACCGTTTTCGAGATTTATGCGGGTAGCTCCATATACTACGGTCAACAACAGGATTTGGTTAGATGCTATATTCCATCGGGATTACCATGGTACAGATTCCACGGTATTTGGCGCAGGAAGTAATAAAAACGCCATGAGCCCTGCAAACTGGACTGCACCTCAGGCTCAAAATATTCCAGATAAAAATGACATCCTGGATGCCATGTTACATATCCGCAGGGCCGGGCCAAACCTGACAGATTCTTTATGGATGTTTGGTGGAATTTCCATAGAGAATACCACAGGTAACCGGTATTTCGATTTTGAACTATACCAAACGGATATCAGGTTTAATCGTGCTACACTTTCCTTCCTGGGCTATGGCCCCGATTTAGGACATACTTCCTGGAAGTTTGATGCCGCAGGAAATATTCTTAAATCTGGTGATATTATATTGAGTGCAGAATATGGCAGTTCTTCACTTACCTTATTAGAGGCAAGGGTATGGATAAATAAAAATGATCTGCTCATGACCCCGACGGCATTTACCTGGGGAGGTAGCTTTGATGGTGCTTCCAGTGGTAGTCAGTATGGATATGCTTCCATTGTACCTAAAACTGCAGGTGCATTTTACACCGGGTTGCAAAGTGGAAACAATACATGGACAGGAGCCTTTTCTTTGGTAAGGCAAGATAATACTGTGGTCACAAATTATACCGCCAAACAGTTTATGGAATTTTCGGTTAACCTCTCCAAGCTAGGCCTGGATCCAGGAAGATTTGGGATAGACCCATGCGGTTCGCCTTTCCGAAGAGTATTGATTAAGAGCAGGGCCTCAACTTCCTTTACTGCTGAGCTGAAAGATTTTATATCTCCCTTCAGCCTGTTTAATTATGAGGAAGTAAAAGCACACTCATATATACTCTATTACTGCGGCACCATGCCCACGACAACAATATATGTTAGCAATCCCAACCCGGACCTAATATATAAATGGTGGACCAATAA
>JBDSWG010000029.1:0-14609 GCA_039926825.1 Ferruginibacter sp. | reverse complement strand
AAAGTAAAACCCTTCAGTAAAAATGATAACGGTGGAGATTTGGTAGAAACATCTTACATGGCGCAGGGCCTTATTTGCGCCAGGCAATATTTTAGAAATGGAAACACCCGGGAAAAAACACTGGCCGGCAGGATAGATAAATTATGGAAGGAGATTGACTTTAACTGGTACCGGAACGGCCAAAATGTTTTGTACTGGCACTGGAGCCCGGACAATGGCTGGAAGATGAACTTCCCCGTGCATGGGTATAATGAATGTCTTATTATGTATGTACTGGCAGCATCTTCCCCCACTCATGGTGTACCCGCAGCCGTCTATAATGAAGGCTGGGCAGAAAATGGCAAAATAAAAGACAACCCGCCTTCTTACGGCGGCTACACGTTACAGTTACATGCCCAGGGAGATGCTATTAATGGCGGACCACTTTTCTGGGCGCATTATAGTTACCTGGGCCTGGACCCCCGCGGGTTAAAAGATAAGTATGCAGATTACTGGCAGGAGAATACGGCGACAGCAAAAATTAATTATCAATGGTGTGTAGATAATCCAAATCATTGTAAGGGATATGGCCCCGGTAGTTGGGGGCTTACTTCCAGTTATTCTATAAAAGGGTATGCCGGCCATGCACCAGAATCCGGCAGAGACTTGTGTGTAATTTCACCAACTGCCGCTTTAGCTTCCTTTCCATACACACCTGCGGAATCTATGGGGGCCATGAAACACTGGTATAATGACATGAAGGAAAAACTTTGGGGGCCTTATGGGTTTTATGATGCTTTTAGTGAAGAGAATAACTGGTACACGCCCCGCTACCTGGCCATTGACCAGGGACCAATTGTTGTAATGATGGAAAATTACCGCAGTGGATTATTATGGAATCTATTTATGAGTGCTCCGGAGATAAAAGCCGGACTGCACAAACTGGGCTTTGAAAGTCCCTGGTTAAACTAAAGCCATGAGAAATAATATTTTAATTGTTTTACTAGTTATCGGCTATGCCTTACCGGTATATACGGTAGCGCAGGATGTAAGGGTAATGTCTTATAATATCCGGCTGGATGTACCTGCCGATGGCGAAAATGCCTGGGGCAACCGGAAAGAGCAGGTGGCAGGTTTAATGAATTTTTATGAGGCAGATTTTATTGGTTGCCAGGAAGTGCAGCATCACCAGCTAGAATATTTATTAAATAAACTCCCGGATTATACATTTATAGGCGTGGGCCGGGATGATGGAAAGCAAGGTGGGGAATATTCATGTATTTTTTATAAAGCGGCAAAATATAAATTGCTGGAGCAGGGAACATTCTGGCTCTCTCCTACACCTTCCATCCCTTCGAAGGGCTGGGATGCTGCTTATCCCCGGGTTTGTACATTTGGATTATTCCGGGATAATAAAACCAAAGAAAAATTCTGGGTTTTTAATACCCACCTGGATCATATTGGTAAAACGGCAAGGCTGGAAGGTGTAAAGCTCATCATAGATAAAATGATGGAGCACAACCCTAAAAATTATCCTGTAATACTAACAGGTGATTTCAACAGCCACCCCGAAGATGCGCCTATTGTAACGGCAGCGGCTACACTGCAAAACACCAGGGAGATCAGCAAACAGGTTTACGGCCCTATAAATACCTGGAACGGGTTTAAATTTCATGAAAAATTAGATGGCTGCATTGATTATATTTTTATAAATCGTAAACTGGGATTTTCTGTTTCAAGATTTTCTACGATAACAGATTATTACGATTTAAAGTATCCTTCTGATCATTTACCTGTTATGGCTGATATTCATTTTAACGAAAAAAATAAATGATGAAGTATGTATTTGCTTTGGTATTTTGTTTCTTCGGTTTAACTGCTGTCAGCCAGCAAAAAACATACTGCAACCCGGTAAACCTGGACTATGGATATACGCCGTTTCCCAGCTTTACGGAATGGGGTAAACACCGGGCAACAGCGGACCCGGTTATTGTAAATTATAAAGGTGATTATTATTTATTCAGTACCAACCAATGGGGATACTGGCATAGCCCGGACATATACCACTGGACATTTATCTCACGGAAATTCCTGCGTCCCTGGAATCACACAAATGATGAATTATGTGCCCCGGCCGTAGGCATTGTGGGAGACACTATGTTAGTTTTTGGCAGCACGTATACGAATAATTTTACGCTGTGGATGAGTACGAACCCCAAAGCAAATGAATGGAAACCGCTGGTAGATAGTTTTGAAATCGGTGGCTGGGACCCGGCTTTTTTCACAGATGATGATGGCCGCTTTTATATGTATAATGGCAGTAGCAATACATATCCTGTTTACGGCGTCGAACTTGATCGCAAAACTTTCAAACCCATCGGCACCCGTACCCCCATGTACCTCTTGCAGGATTGGAGGTATGGCTGGCAGCGTTTTGGCGAAAACATGGATAATACATTTTTAGACCCTTTTATAGAAGGTGCCTGGATGACAAAACATAATAACAAATATTATTTTCAATACGGCGCACCGGGAACAGAGATGAGTGGCTATTCAGATGGCGTTGTAGTGGGAAACCGGCCCTTATTTGATGGCAACGCCAGTATGCCACAATCTGATCCCCTGAGTTTTAAAGCCGGAGGCTTCTCCCGCGGAGCCGGCCATGGCGCAACCTTCCAGGATAACCAGCAAAACTTCTGGCACGTATCCACCAGCATCATTTGTGTAAAAAATACCTGGGAAAGGCGAATGGGCATCTGGCCCGCAGGCTTTGATAAAGATGATATGATGTGGTGCAATACCAGCTTCGGAGATTATCCCCATTACCTGCCGGGAAGAGAGCGAAAAACGCATGGTGATTTTACAGGCTGGTATTTATTAAATTATAAAAAACCGGTTACAGTTTCGTCTACCCTTGGCAGTTATACTGCTAATAATGCGGTAGATGAAAGCATTAAAACTTACTGGAGTGCGGCATCTGGCAATAAAGGCGAATGGATTCAGTCCGACCTTGGCTCCGTCGCAACCATAAGGGCTATTCAAATAAATTATGCTGACCAGGATGCAGCATTCATTGGCAAGCAAACACAAATTTATCACCAGTATAAATTATATGCCTCTGCAGATGGGAAGAAATGGACCGTTATTGCTGATAAGAGTAATAATAAAACGGATGTACCGCACGATTACGTAGAGCTGGAAAAGCCCGTAGAAGCCAGGTATGTAAGGTTAGAAAATATTCACATGCCCACGGGTAAATTTGCCATCAGCGGGTTGCGGGTTTTTGGAAATGGCCATGGTGCAAAACCAGAAGTTGTGAAAAACCTATACGTGTTAAGAACGGAGAAGGATAAACGCAGTGCTTATATTAAATGGAACCCGGTTGATAATGCTTTTGCTTACAACCTCTATTATGGTACTGCACCGGATAAACTATATAGCTGTATTATGATTCATGATATTAATGAATATTGGTTTAAGGCTATGGACAGTTATAAAACTTATTATTTCAGCATTGAAGCCATAAATGAAAATGGTGTTTCAGAAAAATATAAAACGATGGAAGTGAAATAAGCGTTCCCCGGATAATAAATAAAACCATACTTTCAGTATTAACGAACTTAAAAACAAGCGAGCATATGAAATTTATTCAGCCTTACATTTTTATTGCCCTTATTATTTTTTCTATGCCGGTGCAGGCACAGGTTTCTACGCAATCGGTGGCAGAAAATGCCAAAATGAATATTTACGTCAGCAACCTGATGAAGAAAATGACATTGGAAGAAAAGATTGGGCAACTGAACCTGCTTACGCCTGGCGGCGGCATTGCCACAGGAGCCGTAGTGAGCAGTGATGTTGAGCAAAAAATTGCAGGTGGAAAAGTCGGTGGTTTGTTTGGCGTAATTGGTGAAGAGAAAATTCGCCAGGCACAGGAACTGGCCATGGCAAAGAGCCGGTTAAAAATACCCCTCATTTTTGGTTCAGATATTATACATGGATATAAAACCACCTTCCCTATACCGTTAGGTTTATCCTGCAGTTGGGATATGAATATGATTCAGCGAAGCGCACGTGTAGCGGCCAGCGAAGCTACGGCAGACGGGTTGACCTGGGCATTTTCTCCCATGGTAGATATAGCCCGGGACCCACGCTGGGGGCGCAGTGCAGAAGGTGCAGGGGAAGATCCATATTTGGGATCACAAGTAGCGAAAGCCATGGTGACGGGCTACCAGGGAAATGATTTGTCCGCCTACAATACTTTACTCGCCTGCGTGAAACACTTTGCTTTGTACGGCGGGGCAGAAGGCGGCCGCGAATACAATACCACGGATATGAGTATGGTGAAAATGTATAACGATTATTTACCGCCATACAAAGCTGCCATTGAAGCCGGGTCTGCTTCTGTTATGACGTCATTCAACACCATCAATAATATACCGGCAACAGGGAATAAGTGGCTGCTGACAGATCTTTTACGCCGGCAATGGGGCTTTAAAGGATTTGTTGTAAGCGATTACACAGCGGTGAACGAATTGACGGATCATGGCATGGGCAATCTCCAACAGGTTTCTGCCCTGGCTCTGAATGCCGGGATGGATATGGATATGGTAGGTGAAGGATATCTGACTACGCTAAAAAAATCTTTGCAGGAAGGAAAAACAACTCAAAGAAATATTGATGATGCCTGCCGCAGAATTTTAGAAGCAAAGTATAAACTCGGATTATTTACAGATCCTTTTCGTTATTGTAACCCTTCGCGGGCACAGCAGGAAGTGTTGTCCCCGGCTAACCGACAGGCAGCACGTGAATTTGCAACACACTCCATGGTTTTGCTTAAAAATAATAACCAGGTGCTTCCACTTACCAATACTTCTAAAATTGCATTGATAGGCCCCCTGGCAAATGACAAATCTAATATGCTGGGCACCTGGGCCGTTTCCGGAGATGCAGCGTTTTCCATACCCGTTTTAGAAGGCATTAAAAACAGGAATAACAATATTTCTGTTTCCTATGCTAAAGGCGCAAATATTTCTGATGATACATTATTAGCAAAAAAGGTAAATGTTTTTGGAACCCGTATAGATATTGACAAACGCTCTGCCACTGAAATGCTGAATGAAGCACTGGACATTGCACGCAATGCTGATATTATTGTTACTGTGGTAGGTGAAGCTTCTGAAATGAGTGGCGAATCTGCCAGCAGGTCAGATATAAATATTCCCGCCAGCCAAAAGAAATTACTGGAAGCTTTATATGCCACGGGCAAACCGGTTGTACTGGTCATCATGGCCGGAAGGCCATTAACGATAAAAGAAGAGTTGGAAAAAGCAACGTCTATTCTATATGTTTACCATGCCGGCCACGAAGCCGGTAATGCTATCGCAGATGTACTTTACGGTAATTACAATCCTTCAGGAAAACTCACTAACAGTTTCCCCCGGAATGTAGGCCAGGTGCCCATTTACTACAATCACCTGATGACTGGCCGCCCAAATCCGGGTGACACCTGGCAGAAATTCCGCAGTAATTATATTGACGTGGAGAACAGCCCACTCCTCCCCTTTGGCTATGGCCTCAGCTATACCAGTTTTTCCTATGGCAATATTGCTCTCAGCAGTTCTAACTTAACAAAAACGGGGAGCATTATATGCAGTATAACGGTAACGAATACAGGCAATTTCGATGGAGAAGAAGTTGTACAACTTTATACGCGGGACATGGTGGGCAGTATTGCCCGCCCGGTGCAGGAATTAAAAGGCTTCCAAAAAATTATGCTGAAAAAAGGGGAAAGCCGTAAAGTGAGTTTTACCCTTACAGCGAACGATCTGAAATTTTATAACAGCAACCTTGTGTATGCATCAGAGCCCGGAGATTTCAAAGTATTTATTGGCGGAAACAGCCGGGATGTGAAAGAAGCAGATTTTAAATTGGTAAATTAATATTCTGGCTCAAACAAAATACTCAATTTTATATTGAGGCAATTTATATACATGGAGAAGTATGAAAAATTTCTTTTTATTAATATGCCTGGCTATTACCTCATCCCAATTTGTAACAGGACAGGATGCAGGACAATTTCAAAAAAAATGGATGGTGCAAGGCGGCGATACAATGCCCTACCGATTACTCTTACCTAAGGGTTATGATGGGATAAGGAAATTCCCACTCCTGGTTTTCCTGCATGGCTCAGGTGAGCGGGGAAGGGATAATGAAAAGCAGTTGGTACATGGCAGCAAATTATTTTTAAGAGAAGATGTAAGAACAAATTACCCCGCTATTATCGTATTCCCACAATGCAGTAATAATGATTACTGGAGTAATGTTATGCACCTGCAGGATGAAAGCAACAAACATGTATTTTATTTTCCGGAAGATGGAAGGGCTACGGAAGCGATGGATATGGTACAGGAACTTGTAAAATACTTAATTGTGAGTTACCCTGTTCAAAAAAACCGTGTATACGCCGGCGGTTTGTCCATGGGAGGCATGGGAACTTTCGAACTGGTAAGGCGAATGCCTAAGACCTTTGCAGCAGCCTTTGCCATTTGTGGAGGAGCAAACCCTTCAACGGCAAAAGAAATCAAAGATGTAAAGTGGTGGATTTTTCACGGCCTGAAAGATGATGTAGTACCACCAATACATTCACGATTAATGGAAGCCGCATTAAAGAAAAAAGGCGCCAATATTAAAGCCACCTACTATCCTAATGCCAACCATAATAGCTGGGACAGTACCTTTGCAGAGCCGGGCCTGTTACCCTGGTTGTTTGCACAATCGCGGTAGAAAATATTTATACACTTATGACATGACTTCGTAAATCATAATCTCCCCGGATTTGTTTTTTACATTGATTTTACCCAGCGCATTGCATTGGAAAGACTCCTTTACCTGCTCATAAGCATTATCGTTAATGATTATCTGGCCGGGGCCGGCAGCTGACTGTAGGCGCTGCGCCATATTTACGGTGTCACCTATAACAGTATAGTCTAAACGCTTTAAATTAGCTGAACCAATATTACCGGAGATCATCTCTCCACAATTAATCCCGATAGAAACCTTGGGAGAAAATTTAATGGACAAAGCAGAATCCGGAAGTTTGTCAATGGCTTTACGCACAGCAAGACAACATTCTACTGCACGATCCAGGTGGAACTCACCCTTAAACACTGCCATGATTGCATCGCCGATAAATTTATCGATGATACCTTTTTGCTGGATAATTTCTTTGGCCATCACATCAAAATAATTATTCAGCAATTGTACTACAGTATCCGGTGGTTCATTTTCACTTATCATCGTGAAACTGCAGATGTCAATGAACACAACGGTTGCATCCAGGGTTTCATTAATCATCAGGGAACTTTCAAACTCTCGCCCGCCCATAAAATTGAGAACGGTTTCATCTACGTACATCTTCAGGATGTTATTTTCCTTTATAGCACGCATGGTATCCCGCATTTGGTTCACCTGGATAATGGTTTTTTCAATGGTCATCTCCAGGTCTTCAAAATTCACAGGCTTTGTTACAAAGTCAAAAGCACCACGGTTCATGGCTATGCGAATATTTTCCATATCACCGTAAGCTGATACAATTACAGATTTCAACAGCGTATGTTGTTCATTCAGTTTTGTGAGCAAGGTGAGGCCGTCCATTTCCGGCATATTGATGTCGCTGAGTACAATATCCACATCCGGGTGTAGGGCAATTTGCGCCAGGGCTTCATTTCCATTCCCCGCAAAAACAAATTCATATACCTGTTCCCTTATTTTTTTACGGAACTTCTGTTTAATGAGCATCTCTAAATCCGCTTCATCATCTACCACCAATATCTTAATCATAATTCCTTAAGGTTTAATTTTTCTTTGAGTAGGTTAAAGTCCAATGGTTTAGTAAGGAAATCATCGGCACCAAGGTTCATAGCCGTATCATAATTTTCTTTGTCCCCATATGCTGTTATCATCATTACCACGGGTGGTGGTGCATGGTATTCCTGTTTTATTTTTTTTAAAAGCTCCAGACCACTCATGCCGGGCATATTAATATCTGAAAGAATAAGTACTGCTTCGTGTTCATTAAGGTTTAAATACTTCAGGGCTTCCTCCCCGGAAAAAGCAAACACTAATTCAAGTGATCCAGCTTTTATCTGTTTGCGAAAGCGCTGTTCAAAGAGTGTCTTCACATCCACTTCATCATCTACAACAAGAATCTTCATAATTATTATTTATTTAAGTAAAATTAAATATATTAAAATGCCTTTAAAATATTTCTTCATAAGCAAATAATGACAAGTTTCTTCGGGCTTTTATTTCTTATTTGCTCATCATTTCTTCTGTACTGCTCCAGTTTTCTGAGACCCCATCCCGTTGGTGTCTGCGGGCCCTTTCCATAAAATGATTGGCCGTAAGGTCTTCCGGATTGATGGAGAGAATAGATTGAAAAATAATAACTGCTTTTTCAAACTCCCTGGCTTCAAATAATTCCATTGCCCGGGTAAATAAATGAACCGTTGCAGACATTTTCTGAAAGATGCTTTTCTCCGACCCGTCGAAACATTCTATTATTTCCAGGGATTTATTTTTGCCCTTCAAACGGACACTACCCAGGTTCCTCAGCTGGAAAAAATGGTCAGCCTTAATATTATCTACCGTCTCCTTGCTCAGTAATAAGGAGGCCCTGAAATATTTTGTGAGGCTTTCTATCCGCGAAGCCGTATTTACTGTATCAGAAATTGTGGCGGCATCCATACGCTGTTCATCCCCGGTAATGCCCATTATAAGTGGCCCGGTATGCATGCCAATACCCGTATTTATAAGCGGTAATTTTTTTATTTCCCGCTGCAAATTAAGTGCACGTATAGACTGTTGCATGAGTATTGCAGCTTTAATCGCATCAGCCGGATCGCCGGGAAATATAGCCATAATTGAATCTCCCAAATATTGATTGATAAACCCATTATTTGCTCTTATAATAGGACCGAGCTGAGAATTGAAAGCAGAAACAAAACGAAAATTTTCTTCCGGTGTCATTTCTTCTGATAACGAAGTAAAATCCCTGATATCAGTGAACAGCACGGTTACAATTTTTTCCACCTGGTCTCCCAATTTTACATCTGTTATTATGCCTTTGCCCAGGGCATGAATAAATTCATGTGGCACAAACTTGGCCGTTACTTCCTGAATACGCAACATGGCTTCTTCCCTGATGTGGGCTTCCCGCAAATTTTTCTCATACAGCGAAGCACTTTCAATAGCAGCGGATGATTGCAATGCCAGTGTGACCAATAATTTTAGATTAGCCGCAGAAAAATGATCTGGCTCATCTGCAGCCAGCACAACTGCTCCCATAATTCGATTTTTCACCTTCATAGCAGCAAACATTACAGAACCCGTTTGTTCCGCAATAACCTGTTGCTGCTTTAATGCTGAAATATCATGTAAAATTTCTGACTGCCCGCTTAATGCAATACTCAATAACAAATCTGCATGCTGTTTAATTCTATCCATATTAAAAAGAGCGGACCCTGCATGAGAAGGAACGGTAATCGATTTTAAATTGTCATCCCACAGAATAATAATTCCACTGTCTGAATCAATGGAATGAATAGCTTTTTCCAATGTAAGGCAGGCAATCGTTTCTATATCGATGGTTTCAGTAAGGGATGCAGTAAAATCAAAAATCACATTTATTTCCTGGTACAGGTTTAATACTTCTGTACCGAGATTTTTCTTCTCTAATTCTTTTAAAGCCAGTTGCCGGATGAGATCTGCGACCAGCAAAGCTTTCTCATTTCCTTTTACCAAACATACCATCTCGTCCTCAATGTTAACCGGGTAAGCATCTCCATAATTCTCCCGGGCAGTTCCCAGCAATATTTTTCCATCTGGTGATTCCACCCAGGCTTCTGCACCGGACATGGCAATCCATTGCAAAATCACCTCGTGAAAGGGTTTATTTTTACCAATAATATTTTTTAAATTTATCCTTCCCATAATGTTTTCATCTCTCCTTAAATACCCAATACCTCTCTTGATTTCTGTAATATCATTTCGGGATCAAAAGGTTTCGTCATGTAAATATCTGCACCCACTTCATGACCCTTCTGCCTGTCCAGCTCCTGGCCTTTGGCGGTAAGCAGGATGATATAAACGTTTTCCATTTTTAATTCCTGCTTTACTTTGCGGCAGACATCCATACCATTCATTTTCGGCATCATAACATCTAAGAAAACCAGGTCAGGTTTTTCATCGCGGATGCATTCCAGGGCTGAAACTCCATTATCGGCCGTGAAAAATTCCACCCCTTCATCTTCCAGGTCTTCCAGCGTCTGTTCTATTAGCATCCGAATATGTGCCTCATCATCTACTATTAAAATTTTTTTATTCATAATCTATAGCGTTATTTCACGTTGTAAACATTTTTTGTCTTATTGATACACCAGGAATAAAACATTTTCCAACCCGTTTTCAAATCTTAATGTTCTTACTATATCCTGGTTGCCGGAAAGCACCCCGTTTATGATAATTATGTCGGGTTGGTTTGCTACGGCTTTTTGGGTAAGTTCTTTTTCGTTGCTCTCTATTACCTCATACCCTTTGGTAGTAAGCACCTCTATCAGTGTGCTCACGGTTGCAGAATCTTCATCTACAACCATAACTTTTTTTCGGGACTTCCCTTGCTCCAGTAGATTGCCAATTTCTGCAAACAACAGGTTAGTATCAATGGGCTTTGTTAAGTACCTGTCCACTCCAATTCTAAAGCCCCTGGCTTTGTCCTGAACAATGGATAAAACGATAATGGGTATGTCCATTGTTTGAGGATCGTTTTTTAATACGGCCGCAACATCAAACCCATTCATTTCGGGCATCATAATATCCAGGATAATTAAGTCAGGCCTTTTTTTCCGCACACATGCAAGGGCATCTTTTCCATTTCTTGCTTCTTCAATTTCATACCCTGCTTCGCCCAGTTCCTGGTTCAGTAACGAGCGTATAGAATCATCATCATCCACTATAAGGATATGCGCTGCCTGGCCTATTACATTTAATTGCGAGTGAGCAACCTGTTCTTTTAATTGCCTTACCAGGTCCTCTAAATGCATGGGCCGTGGTTCAATAGTTTTATTTATGGGCAAAGCAAATGAAAAAGTACTGCCTTTATCTCTTTTACTTTCCAACCATATTCTTCCTCCATGATGTTCTACTATTTCTTTACAAATGGGTAAACCCAGTCCTGTACCTTTGGGTTTATCCGTCAATGTATCTCCACCTACCTGTTTGAACTGTTCGAACACGGCAGAAAAATCTTCAGGTGAAATACCAATACCTGTGTCGCTGATGCTTACAATTATTTCCTCTTTTTGCTGGTAGACCTTGCAGGAAATAGAACCTTTCTCCGTAAATTTTACGGCATTAGAAATCAGGTTTATCATCACCTGTATGAGCTTATCCTTATCGCCGGTAATTTCTGGCAGATGAAAATCTATATTCTTTTTTAATGTGAGAGATTTTTGATCAAATAGAGATGTTGTGGCAGCAATTGCTCTCTCCGCAACTTCTGCCATAGAAACATTTTCCTGGCTCCATTCCATTTTTCCAGCTTCAATTTTAGCTAGATCCAGTACATCATTAATCAAATGTGTAAGCCGCTCCCCTTCTGAAATAACGACAAAAAGATTATCCGATATCTGTTGAATAGTTTTTTCAGTTTTGGCATCTGACTTATCAACGATCGGAAATATTTTTTCATTTAGCCTTTTCTGAATAATCTTTGCAAAGCCGAGTACAGAAGTTAAAGGCGTTCGTAATTCATGACTAACGGTGGATAGAAACGCACTTTTGGCCTCATTGGCCTGGCCTGCGAGTTTACTGGCAACCTCCGCTTCCATTTTGGCCTGTTTTACATCTTCAAATAATGTAGCATTGTTTAATGCCACACCCACCGATGCAGCTATAGTTGATAACAGGCGCAGATCATTTTCATTAAATTGGTTTTCATGCTCAGTGCTCTGCACACTCAATACACCAATATTTTCATCACCCACAGGAATGGGAACACCTAAGTAGGAAGCTGCATCCTTACCCATTTTTTCTACTCCTAACTTTGCACGAAGCTCCTGAACATTTTTATTGACGAGTAAAGGTTCTCCGGTTTTAATAATTTGTGATGTTAATCCTTCGCCAAACTGAATTGGAGCATTATCATCTCCAAACTGGTATGGAAAATATATTGTATTATTTTTTTTATTCAGTAAGGCCAGGTAAACAATATTGGCCTTAAAAAGATCTTTCAATTGATCGCCTACCAATTGAATTAATTCTTCCGCATCCAATTGCGACGCTAATGCTTTACTTATATTATTTACAGTGCTCAATTCTGTTGCTCTTTGCTTGGCTTCCGCAAGAAGATGGGTAGTCTCATCAAAAAGCCTTGCATTTTCCAATGCCACACTCATGCTATTTGTAATCGTTGTTAGCAATCTAATATCAGAATCTGTAAATGCATTTTCGGTATCTACATTTTGCAAGCTTACGGAACCTTTTACAACATCCCCTACAATCATAGGAACAAAAACAGCAGATTTGGGTGGCAACCCTTTTGTAACACCTGAGCCTCCATATTTTTTCGCAGTTTCTGTGTAATCTTTGTTTATGATTAAGGGTTTTGCTGAGTCAATGAGTTGCTTATTAGCCCAGTTAAAAGTACGTGGGTCACTATAAACACGTTCACCTTTCTCTATTGCATATCGCCATAATTCAATACCTCTTTTATGATCAAATGTTCTTATAACTACGGTTTGTGTATTAAACAATATACAAAGGCGATTACCGACAATTTCATAAATGCCTTGCATATCTAATTCATGCGCTAAACCTTCCTGTACACTATTAATTACTGCAAGCTCTGCCGTGCGCTGTTCTGTTTCTTTTAATAATCGGGTGGTTTCATCAAAGAGGCGTGCGTTTTCTAAAGCAACACTCATACTGTTGGCGAGTGTTTCTAAAAGACGGATATCAGATTCAGAGAAGGCATTTTCTTCATCAATATTTTGCAGGCTTACATAACTTTTTACTTTATCTCCGGAAAGTAGCGGTACAAATAAAAGTGATTTGGGAAGTTCTGTACCCGGCACCACTTTCATACTATATTTGGCAGCCGTGGCCTCATCATGTTTATTGATGTAAATTTTCTCCCGGGTTTCAATCAGCGTTTTTCTTAATTTATCATAGGGCCGGGGAGCAGGATAAGATATTTCACCTTTCTCAATATGATAATTAAAATGCTCTAAGCCTCGTTCATGATCGAAAGTGCAAATGAGCACAGCCTGGGCATTAAAGACTTTCTGAATTTTGTTGCCTACCAGTTCATAAATCGCATGCATATCCAGCTCTTTTGCCAAACCTTCCTGCACACTGTTTATTACTGCTAATTCTGTTGTTCTTTGTTCTGTTTCTTTTAACAGGCGATTGGTCTCATCAAATAATCTTGCATTCTCTAAAGCAACGCTCATACTGTTAGCTAAAGTTTCCAGCAAACGAATATCTGATTCGCTAAATGCATTTTCGATTTCATTGTTCTGTAAACTAATATAGCTGTTTACTTTATCTCCAATAACCAATGGAACAAATACACCTGACTTGGTCATATTTGTGCCGGGCAATATCTTTAACCCAAAGCGTGTAAAGGCTTCATTATAATTTGTATTTATTACAATCTTTTGTTTTGAAATGATGATGTGCTGCCTTAATTTGTCGTAAGGCCGATTTGCCGGATAAAAGCGTTGACCATCTTCGATCATATATTGGAAGTGTTCTGTAGCGGTATTATGATCAAAAGTTGCAATCATAACTACCTGCGCATTAAATAATTCCTGTATCCGGTTACCGACAAGATCATAAATTGCCTGCATATCCAACTCCTTTGCTAACCCTTCCTGCACACTGTTTATTACTCCAAGCTCAGCTTTTTGCTGTTCTGTTTCTTTTAGTAAACGTGTTGTTTCATCAAATAATCTTGCATTTTCAAGCGCAACTCCCATGGTACTGGCAAGCGTTTCTAACAATCTTACATCAGATTCACTGAATGCATTTTCTTTATCAAGATTTTGAAGGCTTGTGTATCCTGTTACCTTTTCTCCAATCACCAATGGAACATATAAAGCAGATTTTGGTTGTTTAGTTCCCGGAACAGCCTTCATGCCGAAAGCCGCCATCATTACCTCAATGTTTGTATTAATGAGAACTTTTTCTTTAGTTTCAATAAGATGTTTTCGTATAGTACTTAAAGGTCTGGGTGCAGGATAATATCGCTCATCTTTTTCAATAAGATAATGAATGTGTTCTGTCTCGTTGATATGATCGAAAGTAGCAATCATAACAACCTGTGCATCAAAAAGTTCCCGAATTCTATTGCCAACCAGATCATAAATAGATTGCATGTCCAGTGCCTTTGCCAGGCCTTCCTGTACACTGTTAATAACAGCCAGTTCCCCTTTTTGCTGTTCGGTTTCTTTTAATAAACGATTGGTTTCATCAAACAATCTTGCATTCTCCAAAGCAACACTCATGCTGTTGGAAAGTGTTTCTAAAAGACGAATATCTGAATCAGTAAAGGCATGCTCTTTATCAATATT
>JBDSWG010000028.1:0-8088 GCA_039926825.1 Ferruginibacter sp. | reverse complement strand
CCAAAGGGGCTGATGCCGAATTCAATTTTTTTATTGGCTTTCTTAATCACTTTAGATAGGGTAAGAATGATTGAATCTACATTGCTGCGGCGCCACGCCTCTTTATCCAGGCCATTGCCATATTTTGCAAAACTTGCCCCGTCCGGGAATTCCTTACCGGCAATTCTATAGGGATAAAAATAATCATCAAAATGTATGGCATCCACATCATAACGGCTCACCACGTCTTTTACTACGGCAGCCACATGTTTCTGGGCTTCTTTATTTCCCGGGTCGAAATATTTTTTATCTCCGTAATTCAGGAACCAATCCGGGTGCAGGCGGGTTATATGATTTGATGTAATAGAAGAGCGGTTTATATTAAATACTGCCCGGTAAGGATTCATCCAGGCGTGAAACTGCATGCCTCTTTTATGCGTTTCATCTATCATAAAGTATAAAGGATCATAGTACGGGTAAGGAGGTTTTCCCTGTACACCTGTAAGCCACTGGCTCCAGGGCTCCAGGGCAGATGGGTAAAAGGCATCTGTTGCGGGGCGTATCTGCACTATGAGGGTATTCATACCATTGCGTTTGTGCATGTCCAGCAGGCGGATGAATTCTTCTTTCTGCACTGCGCTGCTTACCACGGGTTTGCTGGGCCAGTCAATATTATCCACCGTGGCCACCCAGACGGCCCGCATTTCCGGCCGCGGCTGCGCATCAACGTTAGGAAAAAAAATTACCCATAAAAAAGCTGTTGTAAATATTCGTTTAACCATTGCTGTTACCCCTTATTTTATCTAATAATATATTTAATTGTTTTGCTTCTGTTTCGCTGAGGTTCATAAATAAACCATCTACATCAAGTTCATGTTTATCCATTTCCTCCAGCAATATTTTTCCTTTCTCAGTGATACTAATGTCCACCAGGCGCCGGTCCGAATGACAGATGATTTTCTGCACCAGGTCTTTCGCCAGCAACCTGTCTACTATTCGGCTGGTATCACTCATCCTGTCCAGCATGCGCTGCCGGATTTGTAAAGTGCTTAATGGCTCCCCGGCCCCGCGAAGAATGCGCAGGATGTTGAACTGCTGGGAAGTAATGCCATCCTTACCAAACATATGCCGCATGCGATGGTTTACCCAATGCCAGGTATAGATCAGGTTAATAACAGCTTTCTGGTGCTGGTTACGAAAAGCCTGCTGGTTAATATCTTTTTCTAGACTCATGGGCTAATGGGTTTGGCAATAATATCAATTTTGTAACACAGATTATGGTAAGGGTTTGTAAAAATTTCCGTTTGCGTAAATAAAACCTTAATCTGTTTTTGCTACAGCCACGGCTTCTTCTGTTACCCGGCGGCTTTTAATATCGCCAAATTCACTGATATATATTTTGAAGAAAGTAATTATATAACTTAAAAAAAGCGGCCCGAAGACGACTCCCCAAAAACCAAACATAGATAAACCCAGGATGACGCCGAAGACAGTGATGAGCGGGTGCACATCCATAAACTTTTTTAGTAGGGTGAGCCGGGCGAAATAGTCAACATTGGTAAGAATAACCACACTGTATATAAGCAGGCCAAGGGCATTACTGTTATCCCCCTGCGAAAATAAATAAAAACACATGGGCAACCAGACCACACCAGTACCTACAATTGGCAACATGGAAAATACCCCGGTGACAAATCCCCACATGGCAAACTCCTCTACCCCGAAAATCCAATATCCAAGCATGGCAACAAGGCCCTGTACTACGGCCAACACAGGGATTCCAATGGCATTTGCTTTTACCATATTTTTTGTTTCCTCGCCCAGCATTTCTACGTTATGCTTTTTAAAGGGCAGTATGCGCTCCAGGAAACGCTCCAGGCCATTGCCATCTTTAAATAAATAATACAAGAGGAAAAAAAGTACCGCGAGGTTACTCACCAGGCTTGCTGTGCTGTTGAGTAACAGGGGTAATAAAGTACTGGCTTTTTGCTTTAGCCAGGTTGTATTGGCAGGGGTAATAATTTTAAAGCCGGTATAATCTTCCAGTTTCCGGCCCATTACCTGTGCTTTTTCTATCCACTCAGCAGGGTTAGATGCCATGCCGGCCATTTTCTGGCTGACTAATTCTATGGATAAAAAAAAGGGCAGGGCAATAATGATAAGGGTGCCTAATAACAGAACCAGGTTGGCAATCCAGGGCTTCCAGTGTTTCTTTTCTATGAGTTTATAATAAGTATCCTTCAGCAATACATATATGGTGACAGCACCCAGGAAACCGGGTAGGAAAAAAAATAATTTACTGATAAGAATGATAGCAAGGGCTACAATACAAATAAGTAAAATAACCTGCCGGAGATGATTATTAAAACTGTTATTCGTCATGGGTGTTATGGGTTATTCGCTCCAGACTGACACGCCTTCGCTGCAATTGGCACAAATATCAATATTTTTTCTTCCCTGCATTAGATCAGACCGGAATTGCTTATAATTATCATTATGCCATATCGTTTTAAATGATTCATTTTTTAAATTGCCCAGGCGATGTTCGGCATCTTTATCAAAGCAGCATGGCACTACCAGTCCATCCCAGGTAATTACGTTAGCATGCCACAGCTTCCAGCAGCGGTTGGCCAGTTTATTTTTTGCCTCGTAGGTGCCATCAGCTTTTTTGCGGTAGCGGCTATATTTGGCTATAGTTGGGATGAGGTTATTCGGATCGTTTTCATAATCATACACCTGGGCAGTTTTAAATCTTACTTCATCAACCCCTGTTTCCAATGCCAGTTTTTTTATATCTTCTATCTGGTGCTCATTAGGCTTTACCACCAGGAACTGGAAGAACACAAATGGCGTTTTACTTTTCAGTTCTTTTTTCCATTTTACAATATTGCGGGCACCGGCCAGAACTTTTTCCAGGTTTCCACCTATGCGGTATTGCTGGTAAACATCCTGCGTAGTACCATCTATAGAAATGATGAGCCTGTCCAGCCCGCTCTCCACGGTTTTTCGAGCAATCTCATCCGTTAGGTAATGAGCATTGGTAGAAGTAGCCGTATAAATGCCTTTATCGGAAGCATATTTTACCATATCTAAAAAAGAAAGATTGAGATAGGGTTCTCCCTGGAAGTAGAAAATCAGGTACAAAAGCTGGCGGTGAATATCATCTATAGTCTGGGAAAAAAAATCTTTTTGAAGCATCCCGGTGGGGCGGGTAAAAGCACGCAGGCCACTCGGGCACTCCGGGCATCGGAGGTTACAACTGGTCGTAGGCTCGAATGATAGTGCCACAGGGTATCCCCATTGAATGGGTTTGCGGGAAAAGCGGCTGAGTTGGAAACTGCTGTATACTTTCAGGCCATTCCACAAGCGTGCCGGGGTAAGCTTTGTTGCTAAATTTAAAGTGTCATTCCAATTGAAGGCCGGCATGCGGCAAAATTACTGTAAATCCCCGTCAATCCACTAAAACGGCGGGGGCTGTATTCAGGAGGCGGGCCTGGTCTGGCGTATCACTATAGACATCTTCGAAGGTTAATGTGCCAACCAGGAATTTTTGATAATTATGTGCAATTACATTTAGGGTGATAAAGTTCATAACGTATGCCCGGGTTTCTGCAGGCAGATATGCTTTTATATCCCAAAAACCAGGGTTTTCTTTACCGCAGCGCTTCATAGCATCCCAGACATTTCCTATGCCCCAGTTGTAGCTGGCGGCTACTAACAGCCAATCATTATTCAGGTTACGCATGCGATCTTTTAAGTAACGGGCTGCGGCGTTTGTAGATTTTGCAAAATTCATCCGCTCGTCAGTGGTTGTAATCTTCTTGGTAACGATTACTTTTTTACCCTTGCGGGTGATGGTTTTCTTTTGAAGCTGAACATGCGCTGTCTTCAATCCATATTCGCGGGCTACATCATCCATAAACTGCCAATATCCTACGGCACCTGCGGATGAGCGGGCATGGGCAGTAAAGCCACTCTCCAGCGCCATGAGCAGGCAGAAGGCGGGTGGCACAGCATATGTATCAAAAACACGGGTAGCTTTTTTTACGTAATAAGGAGAGGCGTTAAATGTTTTAAGTAAGTAATTGCGCCTTTTTTCAGAAAACGTTTTTACATAGGATATGGAAGCTTCGCGGTGCATTTCTATTTCAGCGGGATATTCTACAGTGGCTTCACAAACGAGGTAAAGAGACTTAATTTCATTTGTAGCCAGCAGAGTTTTTTTACTGGTATCTGTAAGAGGTAAAGCAGACCCGGCTGAAGCCCTGGTTTGTAAGAATAATAAACTGAATACAGTTAAGGCTTTAACAAAACGAATTTTCAAAATATTAGTATTATTACGTTGAAAAAATATCTTTTACCGCATTTTCCTGGTGAGCTAATACAAACGGTAGCGGTAAGATGATATTGTTTCCTGAAATGTTAAAATCCCTAGCTAATACTTAATACAATCAAAACCACATGAAAAAATTTTTCATCGCCAGTATACTTTTACCTTTTTACAGCCTTGCCCAGCCGCCTGCAGATGTGGTAGCTACAACGCAGCAAATTGCTTTGATGGAAAAGCAGTCTCATGAAAGGCTTATGGCACCAAGTGCCGTTTTATCTTCTTCCAATTTTGATGTGAAGTATTACCGCTGCGAATGGAAAGTGGATCCTGCCGTGCGATATATTACGGGCAAGGTGACCGCGTATTTTGTTGTAAATGCTGCATCTACTTCTATTACCCTGGACCTGATGAATGACTTACAAACGGACAGTGTGAAACAGCGGAATGGCCAATTGGTTTTTTCGCATACCAACAATGCCCTGCAGATTATTTTCAGTGGCAGTATTGCTGCCGGTACCCTGGATTCGATTTCCATTTATTATAAAGGCGTACCAGCCAATACGGGTTTTGGATCTTTTATAAAAGATAGTCATGCCAGCACGCCGGTTATGTGGTCGCTGAGTGAACCCTATGGTTCCCGCGACTGGTGGCCCTGCAAAAATGGTATGGATGATAAAGCAGATTCCCTGGATGTATATATAACGCACCCGGCAGCTTATAAAGCGGCCAGTAATGGTTTGTTGCAATCTGAAACATTGGTGAATGGTGGCACAGAAAAAGTTACCTGGTGGAAGCATCGCTATCCCATTGCTTCTTACCTCGTTTGTTTTGCAGTAACCAATTATACCGTTTTTAATAATAGTGTGATGCTGGGAACAACTAACATGCCCATGCAAACCTACTGCTACCCGGAAGCCCTGGCTACTTTCCAGGCAAATACGCCAAAAGTGCTGGAGTCCATGTTGTTGTTCCATAATCATGTAGGGCCTTATCCTTTTATAAAAGAAAAATATGGCCATGTACAGTTTGGCTGGGGTGGCGGTATGGAGCACCAAACATCTACATTTATTGTATCACCGGATGAAAGCCTGATGGCACACGAACTGGCACACCAGTGGTTTGGCGATAAAATTACCTGCGCTTCCTGGGAAGAAATATGGTTGAATGAAGGTTTTGCCACGCACATGGCCGCTTTTAATATGGAAACGAAGTACCCGGCAAATACCATTGCCAACAGGCGCAACCTGGTGAATAATATTACCTCACAACCGGGCGGCTCTGTACGAGTTGATGATACAACAAATGTAAACCGCATCTTCAGCGGCCGTCTCTCTTATAATAAAGGTGCTTACCTGTTATATATGTTAAGGGCTATTATGGGCGACAGCACTTTTTTCAAGGCATTGAGAGCATACCAGGCGGACCCTGCACTGGCTTATGGCTTTGCCCGCACGCCTGATCTGCAGCGCCACCTGGAGCAAGCGAGTGGTAAAAGCCTGGGTTACTTTTTTGACCAATGGTACCGCGGAGAAGGTTACCCCAGTTACCGTGTGGAATGGAGCCAGCTAACGGGGTCGACTGTACGCATTAACCTTACACAAACTACCTCTCATCCCTCCGTGGCTTTTTTCCAGTTGCCGGTACCGCTTAAGTTTAAAAATTCCACCCAGGAAAAAACGGTGGTGGTAGATAATAAATTTAACGGAGAAATATTTATAAAAGATATTGGCTTCCTGGCAGATACCGTTTTGGTAGACCCGGAATACTGGCTGGTTACAAAAAATAATACTACACAAAAAACTGTTGTCCCTAACACAGGCCTGGGTGGTGTAGATATCAGGCCCAATCCTTTTACCAGCCCGCTTACGGTGTTGCTGCATGATTTTACAGATGCTGCTGTAACCGTGGTGGTATATAATAAGTTGGGGCAGGTGATGTATAAAAAATTAATTACCTTATTTAACGGTAGCGCTGAAGCGAAAATCGAAAGTGTGGCCTGGGCAAAAGGCGTTTATACTTTAAAAGTATTTAGTGCGGCCAAAGTGTTTACTTCGCAAATATTGAAATAACGCGGCGTAAATAACATGGCGATACGTAAAAAACAGCTTGGTAAAATAGTCTGGCTCTCGCTGCTCTCTCTTATAGTGGCGGTAATGCTGGTTTATTACATCAGCAATAAGTATGAAAAGCCATCTTTCGTGCATTACCCGGCTTTTGGTATAGACCTGCCGGCAGACTACCTTATACATGGCATAGATGTGAGCCGGCACCAAAGTACCATTGGCTGGCCTGCAGTGCAGGATATGGAAGTAGATTATATTAAAATCGGGTTTGTTTTTATAAAAGCTACCGAAGGTTTCGGCAGGGTGGATGACCAGTTTCGCCGCAACTGGAATGGCGCTGCAAGGGCGGGTATTCCCCGGGGGGCCTATCACTTTTTTATTTCCAGTAAAAGCGGGAAAGCTCAGGCAGAAAACTTTATGAGTACAGTAAAACTTCAGCCTGGTGATTTACCTCCTGTGCTGGACGTAGAGCAAACCAACGGCGCTTCTATAACGGACATACAGCAACGTGTAGCCGACTGGTTGCAGGCGGTTGAAAAAAAGTATAAATGCCGGCCTATCATTTATACCAATGCAAACTTTTATGAACGTTACCTCGCGGGGCGCTTTGATGATTACCCTTTATGGGTGGCTCATTACCTGGTAAAAGATAAACCCCGCATCGGCCGCAACTGGAGCTTCTGGCAACACAGTGAAACCGGCCGTGTAAATGGCATCAGGAATAAAGTAGACTTCAATGTTTTTAATGGGGACAGTACAGCCTTTGAAAACCTGAAAATAAAATAAGGAGCTTCCACTTTAAAATGTGCAAATGTGTAATTTTAAAGGCAGTTTTGCCGGAGCTCATATTTGCAAATAAATTTAACCATGGGTGTAGAGCCGGAAACAAGAAATTTTTTTATTCTTATTGCTAACTCTATCGCATTGGTATTGATATGGATGATCATCAATGTGCTGGCAGGTATTTACATTGGCTTTGCTTTCTTTGAGAATCAACCGGGCTGGAAGAACTGGCTGTATTACATACTCGCCCTCGCCAGTTTTATTTTCCTGCTGCGCTACCTCGTAAAAAAATGGCGGCCTTATTTTTAGCTGCTGTGATCGGAAACGATAACCCAGGAATTCTTCACTTTTTTAAACAACAACGTAAAATGGCCTTGCAAATCTCCCGCAGTACGGCTAAGGTGCCATTTGCCCACTACGTGAAAATATAGAACTGACAATCGCTTTACTTCGATTATATCAAAATGCAACTGGCCCATGGCCGTTGTATCCGGGTAACTTTTGCGGTAATTGTTTAATGTATTTTGCCAGCCATAAGTAACACCGGATTTCCCAATAAACATAAGCGAATCACTGTGCCAATACCCTTTCATAAAGCCCGAAATATCTCCATTATTCCAGGCCATGTTTTGGGTCACCAAAACCTGCCGCACCGCCAGTTCATCTTTCGAATGCTGTGCAGTAGCTACCAGGGAGGCCAGGCAAATGAAAACCATTACTGTATATTTCATATCCGTAATTTTTTTAAAAAAAATATGAAGGACAATTATTTATTCAGGCAATTGTGAGTACCATCACAATAGGGCGGTGTCTTTGTTTTTTTACATTGACAAAACCAAACTTCCTTCTCTTCTTCAAAACTCACTTTTAAGCTTTGATAAGGCAGGGCATCAATGGCTTTGTGCTTTCCATCACAGAAGGGTTGTTTTTCAC
>JBDSWG010000027.1:0-3859 GCA_039926825.1 Ferruginibacter sp. | reverse complement strand
AATTTAATACTCCAAGAAATAATTACGGTCAGTTTTACCTTATTTGCTGTAATTGATATGTTAGGCTCAGCGCCCATCCTCATCAGCCTCAAAGCAAAGATGGGTGGCGATATTCGCTCCGGGCAGGCGACTCTTGCCAGCGGTGCTTTAATGGTACTTTTCCTTTTGGCGGGGGAACAATTTTTGAACCTGCTGGGCCTGGATGTAAAATCATTTGCAGTAGCTGGCAGCATCGTAATTTTTATTCTGGGGCTGGAGATGATTTTAGGACTGGAATTATTTAAAGGCGATAATAACCCTAAAAGCGGAAGTGTGGTACCCATAGCATTCCCCTTAATTGCGGGGTCCGGAACTCTTACCACCATCATGTCACTAAAAGCGAATTATTATGATGTAAATATTTTTATCGGTATCCTTATAAACCTGGTGGTCATTTTTTTGGTATTGAAATCATTAAAGTGGATTGAAAGAATGCTGGGACCAAATGGTTTGATTGTAGTGAGAAAATTTTTTGGTGTAATATTGCTCGCCATTGCCGTAAAAATCTTTGCTACTAACGCTCATGATTTAATAAAATAAATTGCAGGGTATGTAATCTTTCCGATAGCTATCGGGAGGATAGTTTAAGAAGTTTGATTTGAAATAGATTTAATTTTTGGCCTCGTAGTACTCCCGATAGCTATGGGGGATGGTATAAGAAGTTTAATTTGAATTAGATTTAATTTTTGGCCTCGTAGTACTCCCGATAGCTATCGGGAGGATAGGTTTAAAAAGTTGATTTGAAATAGTTTTAATTATTAGCCTCGTAGTACTCCCGATAGCTATCGGGAGGATAGGTTTAAAAAGTTGATTTGAAATAGTTTTGATTATTGGCCTCGTAGTACAATGGATAGTATAAGAGTTTCCGAAGCTCCAGATCCAGGTTCGATTCCTGGCGAGGCCACTTTCCCATAATTATTAACCATTATAATTCCCATCACTATTTTTTAGAAGTACAATTATATTTGGGCATATTCATATTTAGCGCCATATTTGTAATGCACAAGGTTTATAGTTGCTGCGCAACACTTTATAAACCCGCACATGTAAAATTGCCATAACCAACTTGCTTTAAGCCCCGGATTTTTTACCGGGGTTTTTTATTTTTTTAAAAATTCTCTGTTGCTATTGAAAAAATATAACTGGAAATGTGAAATAAACTATTTTTACCCGCATCATAAACCCCTTGCCCATTGACGATCCCGGAACAAATAGAAGACCTTTTTCGCCGCCATAGCCAGGCAGAAATCATACGCATAGAGAAGCTTCCCCAGAGCGGCAGTGATCGTATTTACTTTCGTATATATTGCACTGTGATGCCCGGTGGCCATGGGCAATCTGTTATTGCTACTTATAATTACAATGTAAAAGAAAACAACACCTTTATAAATTTCAGCCGGCATTTTAAAAATGCTTCAGCACCCGTACCGGTAGTTTTTGCCACTAGTGAAGATGGTAGTATTTACCTGCAGGAAGATTTCGGAAACATTTCCCTGCTAAATAAACTGGAAGAACATGGGCATAATGAATATGTCTACAGCCTCTACCAGAAAAGTCTCAAAGCCCTGGTAAATCTACAGGTTAAGGGAGATGTAGACCTTGATTACGAATGGAGTATAACCAGTATGGAATTTGGTAAGCAGGCCATTTTGAGCGACTTACTATATTTTAAATATTATTTTCTTGACACCCTTAAAATTCCCTACGACAAAGAGAAACTTTACAGTGATTTTGATGCCCTGAGTAATTACCTGGCGCATGTAGATCATAAATATTTTATGTACCGCGATTTTCAAAGCCGGAATATAATGGTAGAAAATAACGAAGTACATTTTATAGATTATCAGGGAGGTATGAAAGGCGCCTTGCAGTATGATGTGGCTTCCCTGCTCTGGCAGGCCAAGGCCAACCTGCCGGAAGAATGGAAAAATAGTCTATTGCAATATTATATGGAATGTGCGGATGAGGTAGTGGAAAATAAAATTGATCGCCTGCAGTTTGAGAGCCAGTATAATGGATACGTGCTCTTGCGTATGTTACAGGTATTGGGCGCTTATGGCTTTCGTGGATTGTTTGAAAGAAAAGCCCATTTCCTTACCAGCATTCCGCTGGCCCTCACCAACCTGAAATGGTTCATCCAGCATAAAAACCTCGGTATCAGCCTGGCTGAATTTGGTAACCTGCTGAACCTGGTGGTGGAAGATGAAGTTATCAATCGCTTTGTACCTATTAAAGCGGATACAAACTCACCGCTAACGGTTACGATTAACAGCTTTTCTTATATACAGAGTGGCTATCCTACAGATTCTACAAAAAATGGGGGCGGGTTTGTGTTTGATTGCCGCGGCATTTTAAATCCCGGGCGCATAGATAAATACAAAGCGCAGACAGGTCGCGATAAAGAAGTGAAAGATTACCTGGAGCAGCAAACACGCATGGAAGACTTTCTGAATAGTATTTACAACGTGGTCGACATTACGGTGGAAAATTACCTGGAAAGGGATTTTGAAAACCTTGTAATTAATTTTGGCTGCACCGGTGGCCGCCACCGCAGTGTGTATGCCGCGGAAGCCTTGAGCCGGCACTTGCGCAATAAATATGGCGTCCGCATTATATTGGCCCACCTGGAACAGGATATAAAAGAAGTAAAAGAATCACCCAACGTTGCCTGATATGGAATACCCACGCAAAGCCATGATATTTTGTGCCGGCTTGGGCACGCGTTTTAAACCCTGGACAGATAAACATCCCAAGGCATTGGCCATGGTAAATGGAAAAAGCCTGCTTCAACGCAACATAGAGTACCTGCAGCAATATGATATTTTTGAAGTAGTGGTAAATGTGCATCACTTCCCCGATCAGCTGATAGATGCGATTGAAAAAAATAAAGGCTGGGGCAGCCAGGTAACGGTAAGCGATGAACGCCAGTCTTTACTGGAAACCGGCGGCGGGCTTTTACATGCGGCCCCGTTGTTACGGGATGACCGCCCTTTCCTTACTCTGAACGCAGATATTCTCACCAACCTGGACATCAATAAGCTGGTAGAATTTCACGCAGAAAAAAAAGCCCTTATTTCTTTTGGCATCACCAGCCGGATTACTTCACGTAATTTATTGTTGGATGAAAACAGCCGTCTCTGTGGATGGGAAAATTCAGCAACCGGAGAAAAAAGAATTTCGCGGCAGACGGAAAAACCGGTTTCCATGGCCTATAGTTGCGTAGCCATGTTTGAGCAGGAGGTGCTGGATATAATTCCGCAGAAAGGAAAATTTTCACTCATAGATACCTACCTGGATCTGGCCCGCACCCGTGACATTTATGGGTATGACCATAGCGGCGATTACCTCGTAGACGTAGGCCGGCCGGAAAGCGTGGAAGCTGCGGAAATAATTTTTAAGTAGAGCTTCGACAAGCTCAGCCTGATAACCTCAACAAGAAAAGCGCTCCTGACAAACTCAGGCCCGATAGCGTCTTCATTATGAGCTTCTTTTACTTACCAATATCTGCCGGCATATTCATAAAGCCTTTGTTTTCTTCTTTTGGTTTTATTCCAAAATTATACCGCAAGGTTAACCCGATTTTCCGGTTATCATTCAGCCTTTCACCAATAGCGTATATGCCTGCCTGTTGTATTTTAAACTGTACATTCCTTGTATTGAAAATATCATTGATAGCAAGTACAACGCTGGCTTTTCTTTTTAAGAAACTTTTATTCACGTTGAAATTAGCCGACCCATAATTTTTCAACTGGTAAAAACTTTGTAAGCCATTCGTCCGCATAAAACCATGCATACTTAACGTTAGCGTAGGAGAAGCCTT
>JBDSWG010000026.1:0-15187 GCA_039926825.1 Ferruginibacter sp. | reverse complement strand
GCAGGTTGTATGACGGCTACCAACCCGGACGATAAATTTATTACTGCCTACAGGGATCATGCCTTAGCGATTGCAAAGGGTGTATCTGCACGTAGTTGTATGGCAGAGCTATATGGCAAAGCAACAGGTTGCAGTAAGGGAAAGGGTGGAAGTATGCACTTTTTTGGGGTGAAAGAAAACTTCTTTGGCGGGCACGGAATCGTAGGTGCACAAATAGGCACTGGTGCCGGAATAGCTTTCGCAGAAAGGTATAAAGACACAAAAAATGTTGTCTTATGTTTTTTTGGCGATGGAGCAGCACGCCAGGGAATGCTTCATGAAAGTTTTAATATGGCCATGCTTTGGGATCTTCCCGTTGTCTTTATTTGTGAGAATAATCATTATGCCATGGGTACTTCGGTGGCACGCACCAGTAAAACCCTGGATATTTATAAACTCGCAGATGCTTATGAAATGCCCGGGGACAGTGTAGATGGTATGAGTCCCGAAGAAGTACACAATGCAGTGCTTAGGGCGGCTAACCGTGCACGGGAAAAAGGTGGACCTACATTACTGGAGATCAAAACTTATCGGTATAAGGGGCACAGCATGAGTGACCCGCAGAAATACCGCACTAAAGAAGAACTGGAACAATACAAAGAAAAAGATCCCATTGAACATACATTTAAAATACTTAAAGACACTTTTAAGGTAACGGAAGAAGAATTCGAAGGGATACAGGATAGGGTTAAAAAAGAAGTAGAAGAAAGTGTCCAGTTTGCAGAAGAAAGTCCGTGGCCGGATGATGATGAACTCCTCAAAGATGTTTATATACAGAAAGATTACCCTTTTATAACCGATTAAACGCAAATCACGTCACAACAACCATTACACATGTTACAAAAGAATACGACCACCCAGACTGAACAATATGATGCCGTGCACAAGGCAAGGGGGTTTTGGAATAACTACAGCAAGCCAATCATTTATATCGGTTCTGCTATCATTTTACTTATTGCTGCCTGGTTCGGCTACCAGAATTTTGTAAAAGCCCCCAAAGAACAAAAATCTGCAGAATTAATATTTCCCGCTGAAAATCTTTTTGATAAAATGTCAACAACGGGGTTTTCAAAAGATTCTGTAAATATTATTTTGAATGGTGGAGATGTTCAGGGTAATAAAGTTACCGGGCTCCTGAGCATCATAAAAAATTATAGTGGTACACCCGCAGCTAACCGGGCTAATTACATGACGGGCGCTGCCTACCTGCATCTACAGGACTTTGACAAAGCCATAAAATACCTTAAAGAATTTGATGGTAATGGCGCTACCCAGGTGCAAAACCGTGCTTACATTATGCTAGGCCATGCGTATGCGGAACAAAAGAAAACCAGTGAAGCGTTGGATTATTATAAAAAAGCTGCCAGCTTAAATGAAAAGGATGAGGCCTTTACTGCAGATGCTTTATTAATTGCTGCTACTTATGCAGAAGAAACCGGTAAGCCAAAAGACGCCATTGACTTACTGAAAAAATTAAAGGATAATTACCCTAATTCCATTTCAGTACAAAATGGCGAAATAGATAAATACCTGGCCAAACTGGGTGAATTTGAATAAATGCTATTTCTTATAACTCTATGACCCAGTCAGACGAAGATATTTTTAATACAACAGGCATCCGGTTAAAGGATGCCTTTGTTGTTATTGTAAAAACCAGTTGGAATTCCCACGTGACTGACCTTCTGCTGGAAGGTTGCGTTAAAAAACTGGATAGTGACGGTGTCGCCTACACGATACTTGAAGTTCCGGGCGCCTTTGAAATTCCCTTTGCTATCCAGCAATACCATCAACATAATCCTAGAAAAGCCCAGGCATTTATAGCGTTGGGTTGCATCATAAGGGGCAATACACCACATTTTGAATATATTTCACAATCTGTAACACAGGGCCTTACCCAACTAAATATTTCACTTGGCTTCCCAGTTATTTTTGGCGTGCTCACCGTAAATAGCCAGGTACAGGCAGATGAGCGCACCGGCGGCCGACAGGGGCATAAAGGTGAAGAAGCAGCAGCCACTGCCATACAAATGATTGCCCTAAGTAACGCTATAAAAAATGCTTAACAACTAATGAGGGTTCAACTTTTTATTCCGTGTTTTATTGACCAGTTGTACCCACAAACGGCTTTTAACGTAGTGAAAGTGCTGGAAAAAGCTTGTTGTGAAGTTGGATATAACCAAAATCAAACATGTTGCGGCCAGCCCGCCTTTAATGCCGGGTTCTGGAATGAATCCAGGGCTGTGGCAGAAAAATTTCTTAAAGACTTTGATGCGGCAGACTTCATCGTGGCACCCAGCGCAAGTTGCGTCGGATTTGTAAAAAATTATTACCCCCGACTTTTTGATAATACACCCGTTCACAATAAAGTAAAATCTCTCAGCAAACGCATTTACGAATTCAGTGATTTTCTCACCTCTGTTTTAAAAATTGATAATTATGGTGCCAGCCTGCATACCAGGGCTACTTATCATGACAGTTGCGCAGCACTGCGGGAATGTGGGATAAAAGAAGGGCCTCGAAAATTATTAAGCCAGGTAAAAGGGCTGGAGCTGGTGGAGATGAAGGATAATGAAACCTGCTGTGGTTTCGGGGGTACTTTTTCTGTGAAATTTGAATCTATATCCGTGGCTATGGCAGAGCAAAAAATTGATAACGCCATGGATGCAGGGGCGGAATGTATCATCTCTACAGACCTGAGTTGTTTGATGCAACTTGATGGTATTATTAAAACAAAAAATCTTCCTTTACAAACCATGCACCTTGCAGATGTTTTAGCAAATGGTTGGGAATAATTTTACGTACCGCCTTAACCGTTAGTCCAGAATAAATTTTATAAAAAAAAGGAAAGCACATTTTGTGCTTTCCTTTTTATATCTGTGCGATGCTTTTATTAAACGATAAAAGGGTTAACAATGGTTAACACCTGAGTTGCGGTTAACGGCTCATCAAATGCTTCAGAAGCTGCTTTAGCATCTATGAATGCATTACCACCAAGACCCACAATGTTTACACCTGCCTGGGTAGTAACATCTTCCCCGGCAAAACTCAGGTCAATATTCGCCTGGGCGGGGGGATAGGCTATACCACTATAGTTAAGCGTAATCCATGGCTTTAATGGCTTTTGATTTGCCGGTACAGCCACATCCAATGCACGGCGCATTTGGCGGATATGAGATGCGTGACGGGCTTCCACAGAATGAATCTGTAAAGCTGCAGTCAGCGCAGTACGGCTGGTTTGCAATGTACCTGCCTGGCCTTTATAAGCCCGGACACCGGTATCTTCAAAAGTTTGTGCCATAGCTAACTGTACAGGGTAGCTGGCCAGGTAACCCGTAAAAGGACCACCACCGTTAACGCTTTTATTACCTGTAAAATCAAAGGTAGGTTTAGCAACAGCTGCAGTTCCTAAAATTCCTTTAAGAAATGCAACGTGAGCATTCTCATCAACTTTGATTTTTGTCAGGGCGCCTTGTGCAGCTGCGGAAGCTGTCATATAACCCGCAGAGCCAACTATGTTGTTATAAAATTCTGCCTCAAGGTATTCCAGTGTGAGCGCAAAATTTAAAACATCGGTTACAGTTGATGGCGTTTGACCATATGCTTTTTTAAACATTGACCCAAGAGCCAAAGGCATAGATGCCAGGGCAACTTTACCAGATATGTTTAAAAAGTTTTTCATTGCCTTACGGCGGGTGTCGAACCTGCCATATACTTCAGGATCCACCTTTTCTATTTCTGAAATTATATTTTCTAAGTTCATATCTTTTTAATTTAAGATGGTAAATGACTTGCGTCAAGTTTTGTTGTGAGATAAGCGCTTGCGATTGCAAGAACCTGTGCCGGGGTGCGTACCGGGGTATCCAATCCATTAGTATCAGTTGTATTCGCGAAAGTACCATTGGAAATTAAATCCCGGATAAGTGCAGCATGGCGTGCTTCTACTGAAACAATCTTACCGGCAAGCCCAAGGTAAACTTTACCTGAAGCTGATGATGAAATGAGCTGCCCGGCACCGTTATAAGCACTAACACCTAAATCTTCAAATGCCATTGCTGTGGCCAAAACACTGTCCCGGCTGGCAAAGTTGATTGAAGAGAAGTTTACCTGTAAACCAGGGATGATTGCTGTAGGAGCTGCTGCTGTAATGGCTGCTTTGAAAAATTCACGGTGAGCTACTTCATGGTTACGGATATCGGTAAGATATTCAGATTCCAGGGCAGATATACCGGAATATGGAGTGGCTACAACTTGTGTATAAAAAGCTGCTTCCAGTTGTTCCAGCGCATAAGCATAATTTAATATACCAACGTCACCACTTCCAAGGTCTATTCCTCCATTGGATGGGTTGTCGTTTTTATTACAAGCACTGCCTACTACTATAAGAGCAGCAGAAGCACCAGCAAATTTCAGCATGTTGCGCCGTTGTAATCCATACTTTGTAATGCCACCTGTGTCGTTTGGCAAAGTTGTAATGGGTTGTTTTTGCATAATTGTTATTTTAAAAATTAAGAAACAAAATTTATGGAACGCTTTCCTTCCAGGTTTACAAAATAAAATTGGGTATGAAGAGGCGTTTAATTAGTTGATTGTGTTGTTGTTTTATTAATACTAATCTTCCGAAAAAAAATAAAGAGACCATTAAATAGTAGCAACAGGAACAACCGGAGTGGGTGCTGCTTTTGCCACAGGAACCTCTTCTTTCTCATTCATACCTTTCTCAAGTTCGCTGGTAAGGCTGCCCTTTGCATCTTTAAATTCACGGACACCTCGGCCAACACCACGCATGAGCTCGGGTATTTTTTTGCCACCAAAAAATATTAAAACCACGAGGATGATTAATATCCATTCACTACCACCAGGCATAGATATTAATAAATTAAAATTTTCCATTGTAATTTGTTTAAGGATAAAATTTATATTGTTTATTTACAGGTATAATTAATTACGAAAAGTTTTAGAAGTCGGTTTTTCACTTAAATATCTATATATGGCCTATTGGTTAGTAAAGTCTGAACCGAAAGTTTATGGATGGGATGAATTTGAACAAGAGAAAAAAACCTCATGGGATGGGATACGCAATTATGCAGCCAGATTAAATTTGCGTGCCATGAAGAAAAAAGACAAGTGTTTCTTCTACCATAGTAATGAAGGTTTATCCATCGTTGGCATTTGTGAAGTAAGTAAAGAGCAATACCCGGATCCAACTACCAAGGATGATCGCTGGATATCCGTTGAATTGAAAGCATTAAAAAAATTGAAAAATCCTGTTTCCCTGGCTAATATTAAAAATAATCCTCTGCTCGAGAAAATGACTCTTTTAAAAATTTCCAGGCTATCTGTTCAACCTATTACCGAAAAAGAATGGCAAATAGTTATACAAATGTCAGGAGAATAAATTTTCAAACGTGATTGGGAACAAAAAAATTGTTGCTTTAACTGGTGCTGGTATAAGTGCAGAAAGTGGTTTAAAAACATTCCGTGATAGTGATGGATTATGGATGGGCTACAATGTAGAAGACGTAGCCACACCCGAAGCATATTTCCGTAACCCTTCATTAGTACTGGACTTTTATAATATGCGCCGGAAAGAGATAAAATATGCCAATCCAAATGGGGCGCATAGCGGGCTTGCTGAACTAGAGAAATCTTATGTTGTGAAAATAATTACCCAGAATATAGATGACTTACATGAGCGTGCCGGTAGTTCAAATGTACTGCACCTCCATGGTGAAATATTTAAAATGCGCAGTTCCATAGATGAAAATTTATTGGAAAATATAACCGGGGACATAAAAATTGGTGACCTGGCATCAGATGGTTCCCAGTTTCGCCCATACATTGTCTGGTTCGGTGAGCCGGTTCCATTAATACATAAAGCCGCACAAATCATTTCTGAAGCTGACATATTTATTTTAGCCGGTACTTCGTTGCAGGTTTATCCTGCGGCAGGATTAATTCATTATCTCCCGGCTCATGTACCTAAATATATCCTGGATAAAAAAATTCCACCTGTACATGGTTTAGATAACATACACCTGTTAGAAATGCCCGCCTCCGAAGGCATGAAAGAAATATTATCCATATTGGTTTAGTTATCTATTATGGTTTCGTGAAATATGATTCCACATTCTCTCAACCGGGCCAGGACGGGTTTATAAATTTCCGGTAAAACAGGAACGCATACCCCGGATAATGAAATTTTATTTTCAAGCAGTAGTTCTGCAGCTATGGCCAGCGGGAGGCCCACCGTTTTTGCCATTGCCGTATGCACATTATCCTGGCCCCTTACAACGAGGCTGCTGATAGCTTTTTTATGTTTTCCATCTATTGTGTATTCTGCTTCATGCATCATCACAATCATGTCTTTATCTCCGGGATTCAGAGCGAGTTTTCTTTCCATAACAGATTGAAGTATTTCTGCAGCAGTTTTTACACCAGTATCCAATTGTCTTTGATTGTCAAACATACCTAACCAGGATAGCATGGGATAAAGTTCTTCACTAAATTCATGTTCATCTTTTCCTGTAAGATTTAAAAATTTTTTCACAAAACTATATACAGTTTCCTGGTGAGTGGATAATTGCATTTCTTCATTTGTTAGCCCGAGTGCAATAACTTCATTCCAGGCTTTCATAAAATCAGGATGGCGAAGGGTTGTCCGTATAAATGTTTTTACCTCAGGTAAATTATACAACATTCGGTATGATGTGCTATCCCTGTTGGGATAATAACTCAAATTTCCCATACCCGGCACATTTACTTCCTTACCCTGGTTAAACAATTGTTCGTAAGGAATTTTTACATCTTCTCCATTTTCATAATAATGCGCCCCGGCTTTACCGGCAAGAACAATATTGCGGGGGTTCCAGCTTATTTTATAGTGCCAGGGGTTATTATCACTTTCCGGCGCCACAAGTCCACCGCAATGGCTTTTAAAACTGGTTATCGTTCCCCCGGAATGTACTATTTCGTGTAACAAACTTAATGCGCTCATGTGGTCTATTCCCGGGTCAAGCCCCATTTCACAAAGCAGGAGAATGTTTTTCTTTTTAGCTTCCTCACCCAGTTTTTTCAATTCATCATCAACGTAAGAAGCCGTGAGTAAATGTTTACCGGCTTCCACGCAATCTTTAGCCACAAGAATGTGTAAGGCAGGCGGCAGCATAGATATAACAACATCGGACTGTTCAATTTCCCCGTATCGTATTATTTCCTCGGTAATGTTCATTGCAAGCGCCCGGCTACGGGGATGGTTATTCGTTTTTTGCAATATTTGTTCATATGCTGCATCTGCCACCGTCAGCCTCCAATTGCCCTTCACGGCATTTTTTAGCAGGTAATCTATTAAAACACCGGATGATTTGCCGGCTCCGAATAAGAGTATTTTTTTCATGCTGTCCATTGCCGGCAAGATACAAAAGACACTTCCATAACAGGAAACAAAAACCAATTTTATATACTGGAAACCAATAAAATAGCCTTATACACATTCAGTTTCAAACTGTGTAAAACTAAATAGGACGAGTACCATATTTCATGCGGAAAATCGGCTTTAAAAACGTAAATTTGCCACCTACAAATACATATGGAAAACAACGACAATCAAGAGAACCTCAACCCCGATAACAGGGGTAAAATTATACCGGTAAATATTGAAGAACAGATGAAGACGTTTTACATAGATTATTCTATGAGCGTCATCGTTGGCCGTGCACTTCCCGATGTGAGAGATGGCCTTAAGCCGGTGCACCGGCGTGTGCTTTTTGGTATGAGTGAGCTGGGAAATACGAGTAACCGGCCTTATAAAAAATCTGCCCGTATAGTGGGAGAGGTGATGGGTAAATACCATCCACATGGCGATAAAGCTATTTATGATACTATGGTACGTATGGCCCAGGATTGGGCAATGCGATATACTATGATAGATGGCCAGGGAAACTTTGGTAGCCAGGATGGAGACATGCCGGCAGCCATGCGTTATACAGAAGTGCGTATGGAGAAATTTGCCGAAGCCATGATGGACGACATCGACAAGGATACGGTAGATTACCAGCTGAATTTCGATGACTCTCTTAAAGAACCAACGGTACTGCCTACCCGAATACCACAATTACTAGTTAATGGTAGCAGTGGAATCGCTGTAGGTATGGCAACCAATATGATGCCGCATAACCTCAATGAAGTTATCGATGGTTGTATTGCGTATATTGGTAACCGTGACATAGAAATAGATGAACTGATGGAATTGGTTAAAGCCCCGGATTTCCCAACGGGTGGTATCATCTATGGTATGGAAGGGGTGAAGGCGGCCTTCCGTACAGGCCGGGGCAGGGTAGTCCTGCGCGGTAAAACAACCATTGAAACAGATGCCCGCGGACGGGAAAAAATAATTATTACAGAAATCCCTTACCAGGTAAACCGGGATACACTTACCCAACGCATTGGCGATTTAATTAATGACAAGGTTATTGAAGGCATTTCCGATGTTAATAACGAGAGTAATAATAAGGAAGGAACCCGCATCGTTGTTGAACTGAAGAAAGATGGCGTGGCCCAGGTTATCGTAAACCAGTTATACAAGCACAGCGAATTACAAACATCTTATGGTATCAATAATGTTGCACTCGCTAAAGGCAAGCCTAAGATTCTGAACCTTAAACACCTCATTTCAGAATTTGTGGATTTTCGTCATGTGGTGGTTGTGCGCCGCACCGAGTACGAACTACGTAAAGCCGAAGAACGTGCCCATATTTTGGAAGGATACATTATTGCCCTGGATAACCTGGATGCAGTAATTACCCTTATTAGAAATAGTGCCACACCCAACCTGGCCCAGGAAGGTTTAATGAGCAACTTCGGCATGAGTGAAATTCAGTCGAAGGCAGTGTTGGAACTAAGGCTGCAGCGCCTGACCGGTATGGAGATAGACAAAATCCGGGAAGAACATGCAGAAATTCTGGATTTAATTGCCCGCCTTAAAGAAATTCTCGGAAATGAGGGCATGCGATTCGACATTATCAAAAGTGAACTTCTTGAAGTAAAAGCAAAATTCGGTGATGAACGTAAATCAGAAATTGTTTATGCTGATGATGAAATCAACATGCTGGATCTGATAGAAGAAGAGGATGTGGTAGTAACCATTTCACACCTGGGATATATTAAAAGAACTTCGGCTACGGAGTACCGTCAGCAGCGCCGCGGTGGGCGAGGTGCCAAAGGAAGCGCCACCCGTAATGAAGATTATATAGAACATCTTTTCGTGGCCTCTACCCACCATACGCTTTTATTTTTTACAGAAAAAGGCCGTTGTTTCTGGCTGAAAGTTTACCAGATACCGGAAGGTGATCGCACCAGTAAAGGGCGTGCCATACAGAATATGGTGCAAATGCCACAAGATGATAAAGTACGTGCCATTATTGATGTGAAGAATTTTGATGATGAAGAATTTGTAGACGGCCATTATATTTTGTTATGTACCAAGCAAGGCATTATTAAAAAAACCCGCTTGAAAGATTTTAGCCGCCCGCGCCAAAATGGTATCAATGCCATCAACATCCTCGAAGGGGATCAGTTGCTGGAAGCTATACTTACAGATGGTAATTGCGAAATTATGATGGCTGTGCGCTCCGGCAGGGCAATCCGTTTTAATGAGAGCAAAGTACGTTCAACCGGCCGCGGTAGTATAGGCGTGGCAGGTATTGATGTGGCAGGGGGTAAAGATGAAGTAGTGGGTATGATTTGCGTAAAAAGAGAAGATAAGACCAAAACAGTGTTGGTAGTGAGCGAGAAAGGTTACGGCAAAAGAACTTTCCTGGATGATCCAACTACAGGGGAAGCCAACTACCGCATCACCAACAGGGGAGGCAAGGGCGTAAAAACTATTAATGTAACCAGCAAAACCGGTAACCTGGTAGGTTTACTGGATGTTACGGAAAAAGAAGATTTGATGATAACCTGTGTGAGTGGTGTTACCATCCGGATGTCAGTAAGCAAAATAAGTGAGCAGGGCCGGGCTACACAGGGTGTAAAACTGATACGGGTAGACGAAGGGGATCATATTGCAGCCATCACAAAACTTGCAGAAGAAGATGTGGAAGAAATATTAATGGAACCAGGTTTAGATATTTCTGATGAAAGCACAAACGCTGATACTGAACCAGGCACAACTTTACCTGGGGAAAATGAAGAAACAGAAAGCTAAATTTTTATAACATCATATTACTAACAGCCGTTTATCAGCGGCTGTTTTTTTTATTCTCACAACAAAGAATTAACTGAAGTTGTACCTTAGATTAAACTGAAATTCATGAAAATAATTTACCTCTTTACTTTAAGTTTTTTTGCCAGTGTCGTTTGCTCCTCACAATCTAAAAATAAAGTTACGCCTTCATTCCAGGACAGTGCCTTACTTTCAAATGTGAAATATCGTTTAATAGGCCCCTTCCGTGGCGGGAGGAGTGGCGCTGTTGCCGGCGATTATGAACAGAAAAATACTTTTTATTTTGGAAGTACCGGCGGTGGCGTATGGAAAACAATAGATGGCGGAAATAACTGGAAGAATATTTCTGACAAATTTTTCGGAGGTAGTATAGGTGCTGTAGCCGTAGCGCCCAGCGATGGTACTATATTATATGTGGGCGAAGGCGAACATACCCTACGCGGCAACGTGAGTGAAGGTTTTGGCATGTGGCGCACCGATGATGGCGGGCGCAACTGGCGTAGCCTGGGCCTGAAAGATACCCGGCACATCAGCCGCATCATCATTCATCCCAAAAACCCGGATATAGCCTGGGTTGGTGCCATCGGGCATTTGTTTGGTCCCAATACAGAACGTGGAATTTTCAAAACTACAGATGGTGGAAAGACCTGGAAAAAAGTTTTGTATATAAACGATCAAACAGGAATAAGTGACCTGGTAATGGAACCTGGAAACCCAGCAGTATTGTACGCTGGTAGCTGGCGCATACAACGTACCGCATACAGCATGGAAAGCGGCGGCGAAGGAAGCGGTTTATGGAAATCAACCGATGGGGGCGATACATGGAAGAATATTACAGCTTCACGCGGCCTGCCTAAGGGCCTTTGGGGTATTGTTGGTATAGCCATCAGCCCTTCAAATACAGATAAAATTTATGCGCTCATAGAAAATGAAAAAGGCGGCTTGTTTATGAGTACAGATGCAGGAGAAACCTGGACGCTGCAAAGCACGGATAATAATATTCGTCAGCGGGCCTGGTATTTTTCTAAAATTGCCGTAGACCCAAAAAATGAAAATCTTGTTTATGCCCAGAACGTGCAGATGTGGAAGAGCAACGATGCGGGTAAAACTTTTAAAGTAATTAATACGCCTCATGGAGATCATCATGGCATCTGGATTGACCCGGAAGCTGGTAACCGCATGATAATTGCCGATGATGGCGGTGCACAAATAAGTTTTGATGGGGGAGAAAACTGGAGTACTTATATGAACCAGCCCACAGCGCAATTTTACCGTGTGAGTACAGACAATCATTTTCCTTATCGCATCCTTGGTGCCCAGCAGGATAACAGCACCGTCCGCATTCTTTCCCGCAGCAGTAGCAACCAGATTAATAATGACAACTGGTCATCTACTGCCGGCTTTGAAAGTGGATACGTAGTAGCTGACCCCGAGAATGATGAAATAGTCTATGGCGGAAATTACAGCGGCTACATTTCCCGCATGAATCATAAAACAGGCGAGAACCGCGCTATCTCTGTATGGCCGGATGATCCCTTAGGTGGTGGTGTAGAAAATGCGAAGTATCGTTTTCAATGGAACTTCCCGATTTTCTTTTCACCGCATAATCCGAAAAAACTCTATGCCGCCGGAAATGTTTTATTTGCCACAGAAACAGAAGGTGCCTCCTGGACGGCACTGAGCGGTGACCTTACAACCAATGATAAATTCCGGCAAAAGAGTAGTGGTGGCCTCATCACGCAGGATAATACCGGTGTGGAAATTTACAGCACTATTTTTACCGCCGCAGAATCTCCGCTGGAAAAAGATTTGCTGTGGACGGGCAGTGATGATGGTTTAATACACATTAGCAGGGATGCAGGTAAAACATGGAAAAATGTAACGCCTCCGGAAGCCGGTAAATGGATGATGTGGAATACCGTGGAACCCGATCCTTTTCAAAAAGGGAAAGCATATTTCGTCGGAACAAAATATAAATCAGATGACTTCAGGCCTTATATTTTTAAGACCGAAGATTACGGTAACACGTGGACGAAGATAACAAATGGTATTGCTCCCATGCATTTTGCCCGGGTAGTAAGAGCAGATAAAAAACGAAAAGGGTTATTGTATGCCGGTACAGAATACGGTATGTATATCAGCTATAATGACGGTGCCAACTGGAAACCTTTCCAGTTAAACTTACCCGTGGTTCCTATAACCGATTTAACGATAAAGAACAATGACCTCGTAGTGGCTACACAAGGCAGGGCCTTCTGGGTATTGGATGATCTCAACCTGGTACAGGCAGCCAGTAATGAGATAGCCAACGAAAACATTTATGCTTTTAAAGTAGATGATGCTTACCGTTATGAAGGTTCCCAAAACCTCGAAGTGAAAAATGCCGGCATCAACCCACCCAATGGTGTTGTTATAAATTATTATGTAAAGAATATTGCCGATACAGGTTTACTCAGCATTGTTATTTTTGATGCCTCGAAAAAAATCATTAAAACGTATTCAACAAAAGCAGGAGAAAAGGCAGATAAAATAGACGTGCTGCCGGGCATGAATAAATTTGTCTGGGATATGCGCTACAAAGGTGGCGATAAGGTGGATAGCCAGATAATCTGGCATGGTGTACCAGGCACTATTAAAGCGCCACCGGGGAATTATTCTTTCCGTGTGAAAACGCTGAAAGATTCTGTGGACGGGCAGTTTACCGTTTTTGCCAATCCGGTTTACAACATCAGCCAGGCAGATTATATGGCACAATTTAATTTCCTTGTTACTGTGAGGGACAAGTTTAATGAAATACAGAAAGCCGGCAAAGATATCCGTGATATTCGCGGGCAGATGGCTGCATTTATTACCCGCCAGGGAAAATCTGCGCCCTTGCCGTTAAAGGCATTGGCTGATACCATAAATAAAAAAATGAAAGTTGTGGAAGAAGCCCTGCACCAGACCAAAGCGAAAAGCGGGCAGGATGTGTTGAACTACCCGATACGGTTAGACGATAAAATTTCCTGGCTCTATGATTTTGCCGCAAGCGGTCATACAGCACCAGCGCAACAGGTTGTAGAAACTTACAAAGATTTATCGGGGCAGGCAGATGTGTATTTGCTTCAGCTTAAAAATATTATAGATACAGATGTTAAAAAATTCAACGAACTGATACGGCAATATACATTACCCGTGATAGGCGTAAAACCCGGTTGAACCTAACGGCCTGATTGTACCTGGTCCATACGCTGCATCATTTCCCGGATAGCATTATTCTGCTGCTGTAGTATTTTTTTATTGTACAGGATAGCGCCATTTTGAATCTTATCCGTATCATATTGTGTGTCAGCCTGCGGGCTGGTATATAAATACATGATGAGAAAACTAACAGCGGCAGAGAGCACCACAGAAATTAATATCGTAAGTAACGGGCTCAGGCTTTTTGTGCTGAAAGAAACAGTTCGGGTCTTTCCATTTACAGATTTTAGGTAATGGCTATAGGTTTTATGTTTTGCCATTTCCTGTATGCCGCGGCTGTTTAACCGAAATTGTTTGTGGTAATCTACTTCTTTAACCATGGTGAGGCCGCTTTCTTCCAGTTCCGTTTCTATACGATGAATGTCATCGTAGTTTAAACTTCTCGCCGGATCCATATCCTTCACCATTTTATACTGGGTACTATTTACACCGAGGTAAATAAATATATCATCCAGGATGGGAGAGAGATTGGTGTTGCTATTGCTGAGCGGGTTCATTTTTATATGATTTAAAGATTACAGTTACGAAGATAATATCTGTGAGGGTGGGAAGGTAAATTATTCTGTTTAAGATAATAGTTCTTTACAGTTTACAGGAAAATGCGCTTGTTCATGGACAGCACAACTACCCGTAGACTATAAGACAATATTATGTTATCCAGGTTAGCCTGTGGGAGGGGCAAAAAGTTAAGTTTATTTCAAACTTTTTGCATGAAGGGATGGAGGTTGCGGGGTCGGTTCCTGTTTTTATTTTTAGCTGCGGACCATGTATTTTGTATTGCATATTATCCCTTATAAGAATAGTAATTATATCGTAAAACTTGTGTAAAAAGTATTTTACAAAACAATATTGGTTTGATTTACGTTGTATATTGCAAGATATACGTCTTAAATCAACTATGCAGAAAACTAATTTATCCGGCCAAAAAGATTTTGGCAATAGGCGAGTTTCTATAAATACCCAAGTATTCTTATTCGAAGAGGATAACGTTTATTTTGCTTACAATCCAGCCTTAGACCTTACAGGGTATGGCAAAGATTCTAATGAAGCTATGAGTAGTCTTACAGTTGTTTTAGATGAATTTTTAAGATATACACTAAATAAAAACACTTTTTTCATAGAACTTCAAAGGTTAGGCTGGAAGATTAAAAGTAAGAAAAAACAAATGTCAGCCCCCCAAATGTCTGACATGATAAACACTAACGACCAATTAAAGGATATAGTTAATTCAAAACAGTATACTACGTCAAACTTTCTGGTGAATGTTCCGGCTTTTGCATAATGTCAAATCCATTAAAAAATGTTTGTTTAAGGGACTGTAGAAAGTTTCTTGATAAATCAGGGTGCCAAAACAAACGCACTAATGGAGGACATGAACATTGGACGAGGGCTGATTTATTAAGACCAATCACTATCCAAACTCATATTGATCCAGTACCCGAAAGGATATTGAAACAAATATTAAGTGCTTTAGAAATAGATAAGGAAGAGTTTGCAGAAATAATGAAATCCCTATAACATTTTCTATTGCTACAATCTACTGCATAATCTAATACTCGCACGTGGCAGGGGAAAAATAAAAGCAGGAACCTTGCGTGCCTGTTTAACATAATATTAATTATAGGCTAATATTTATTTCAAAACCCAACACCATATATATAAATTAGCTTTGCAGCCATGAATTACGAA
>JBDSWG010000025.1:0-11175 GCA_039926825.1 Ferruginibacter sp. | reverse complement strand
AACCTCCAACATGTTTTTATATTTTAATCCAGTTTTATGGCGGCAAAGATAACCCGAAAAGCATATTGGCTACCTTTGCGATATGCAACATGCAGAAGAAGATTTACAGGTGCGCTGGCTCAAGCTGCGCATAAAGTTGAAAGAAAAGTTCGGTATCAAGCCGGATATGAATGGTGTATTGTTGCTAATAGGCATCCAGGAACTGGGGCAAGGCCCGCAGGAATTTTCCAAAGAACAGAAACAGGATCTTATGCATATTGCCATTTGCACCATTTTATCTGCCAGCGGATATTATACGCCGGATGGATTGGATGAAGAAGGCTGGCCACATTTCACACAGGTAAAAGCTTTGCCGGACTATATAATGATGGAGCAGGAAAATTTCCTGAAAGACCACGTGTTACTTTACTTCAGCAACGTGGGATTTTAATTCCTGGTAAAACTTATGGTACCAATTGGTGCCAGCGAAGTATTACCATTCGCAAGTACGGAAGCTTTGGCAGGCGTAAGCAAGGACACCGCTTGTAAAGGATTTGTTTCGGGATTATTATACCCGAAAACATCGCCCTCTTCCGTGCCGGCATCATACAAATAAATGGGAACAATCATTTGATTTACCCATTGACCATCCTGCATAAGACTAAAATTATTTATTGACATAAACCAATCCGGGCTGGGCGCAATCATTGAAGCAAAGCTGATGCGGTTATGCTGAAGGGTAAATACAAAACTCGTATCTACTTCCCCTGTTATGGCCGGTGCGGGCAGATAAAATGCCTGTAAAGCCAGGCGGGCATTTACTTTAGCCGTAAGTTCCTGTTGCATATTAGTAATACTGCCTACTTCTGCAATATCTTCCAGGCCTTTTGATGCTGTACTTCCGGAAATCCACAAAGCTGTACTGTCATTATGAATCATGCCGGCAATTACCGTAAAGTGTGCGCCGGCAGGAATAGTAAAAGCTGGATTTACCCAATTCATTTTTATTTTTAGAGAATAGGAAACTGAAGGGTCGGGAGAAGGCTTCATTTCATCCATATTTTTTTGACAGCTGGTAGCTGCAATAATTATAAGGAAGTAAAATAGAAGCGCAGGATGGTTATAAAATTTTTTCTTTGCTGGTAACATCTTCTGGTTAGTTTTGCTATGCTGCCCTAAGGCAGTGTTTAAATTACGAAAAAAATGTATAAAAAGTTCCCCCTTGCGTTCATTTCTGCACTTGCCTTTATAATTATTAGCATTTCAGCCTGTAGCCCAAGAATACAAAAAACTATGCCTATGCCTGAAGTGGCCCCCGTACCGGAAGTTCTTATCTATCCCGTACGCATTAGCATTGTAACAGATTCCGGTCAAATCATTATTCGCCTCTCTGATTCAACGCCGCTACACCGGGATAATTTCATCCAGCTTGTTAAAAATGGTTTTTACGACAGCCTTTTATTTCACCGTGTGATACCGCAGTTTATGATACAAGGCGGCGACCCGACTTCTAAAAATGCACCTGCAGGAATAGCCCTTGGTAATGGAGGTGATGAAATGGCGAAAATACCGGCAGAATTCCGACCGGATCTTTTTCACAAAAAAGGCGCCTTGGGCGCTGCCAGGGATGGTAATCCACAGAAAGCCAGCAGTGCCTGCCAGTTTTACATTGTTGAAGGAAAGATATTTACAGATGCAGAATTGAATATGCTGGAAGAAAAGAAAGGCTTTAAATGGACACCGGAGCAAAGGGAAATTTACAAGACTATCGGCGGCACGCCTCACCTGGACCGGGATTATACAGTGTTTGGGGAGGTGGTGAGTGGGTTTGATGTGATTACTAGGATTTCTCATGTACCTAAGGATAACAGTAACCGCCCCATTGGGGATATTCACATGCACATGGAAATCATGAAATAATATTGCCTATTTATTTTTCTTTTAAATTGCATCATTGCTTTTAAACCATAAATTATTTTTCAGATGACATTTCCGGAGAAATTACAATATACCAAAGACCACGAATGGGTTTCCATTGAAGGAGATATTGCCACCATTGGCATTACAGAATTTGCGCAGCACGAACTGGGCGACATTGTTTATGTTGACATCAGCAGCAAAGGCAAAGCAATGGGCACCGGGGATGTGTTTGGAACAGTAGAAGCAGTAAAAACCGTGAGCGATTTATTTCTTCCTTCTGCCGGTACCATTACTGAAGTGAACCCCGCACTGGATGCAAACCCGGAGCTTGTCAATACAGATCCTTACGGGGAAGGCTGGATGATAAAAGTAAAACTGGATAACCCGGATGATACCGGAACCCTCATGAGTGCCGCAGATTATACCGACCTGGTTGGTTAAGAAAAATATTCATGAAAATAAAATCCTTTATACCAGGCATTGCCTGGTTTTTTTTTACTGCGGTGCTGTTGTTTTTGCCCGGCCAGGATCTACCCGATACAGACGACTGGATGGCAGCTATTTATTTTGACAAATGGGTACATGCCGGCATTTTTGGAATGCTTGTGCTCAGTTTCATTTATCCTGTGTACCGCCTCCGCGGAAATGACGAATTCTACAGGCGATGGCGATTCTATGTAATGGCGGCTGTTGCAGGCTGGGCGTTCATTACAGAATGTATACAGTATTACTTTATTCCCGGCCGCCAGTTTGATGTGTTTGATATAGCGGCCGATCTGACCGGTGCCAGCCTGGCTCTTGTTTTCAGCTATATATTTTTTAAAAAAAGGACCATCGGTTTATAACCCTTTGCCTAAGCCAAATTTGCCCCGGCAGCTTGTTTCTACCATAATAAGCCCTTACATTTGTATATGTTCAATGAAGATAGCATGGAGTATAACACTACTCGCAACCACTTAATCATGAAAGAATATGGCAGACATATTCAAAAAATGGTGGAGTACCTTTTGACACTGGAAGACAAAGAAGACAGGCAAAAAAATGCCTATGCGGTGATAGAATTAATGGGATTTCTTAATCCTCACCTAAAAAATGTGGAGGATTTTCGTCATAAGCTTTGGGATCATCTTTTCCTCATCAGTGATTTTAAGCTGGATGTAGAAAGCCCTTATCCCATTCCTACAAGAGAAACTCTAAAGGCCCGGCCGGAAAGGCTTCCTTATCCTAAAACAAAGCCGCGTTTTAATCACCTGGGGAAAAATATCCAATTTGTAATAGATAAAGCCCTGGTAGAAGAGAATCCTGAAAAGAAACAGGGTTTTGCAAATTCTATTGCGTACTACATGAAACTCACGTATAGCAACTGGCATAAAGAACTGGTACATGATGATGCTATACAACAAGAGTTAAGCAATATGACCAATGGCGAACTGGAATTTAATAATCGCCCGTTTGTAAAACACCGTGTAGATAACCGCCCGGACCGCGATGATTATCCGCCGGCCCGAAACCAATACAGGAAAAATTTTGGCAGCAGGGATAACCGCAGCAACAACAGCGGTACTGGTGGCAGCCGCGACAGGAATAGTAACAATAACCGGAATAACCAGGGCGGCAGCAGCAACCGGAACAGTAATAATAATAACAACAATAATAACCGCAACTTTAAAAAACGTTATTAAAATCCTTATAGCTTAAATTTATTACCTGGCGCCCGAAAAGGCCCGGGTTTTTTATTATCAATAAATTTTTACATGGCAATATTTGAAGTAGAGGGTGGGCTCAAACTTTCCGGGAGTATAGCACCACAGGGCGCAAAAAATGAAGCCCTGCAGGTATTGTGCGCCGTGTTATTAACCGATGCTGAAGTCATCATTCAAAATGTGCCCGACATCACCGATGTAAACCTGCTCATTGGTTTATTGAAAGCGCTGAATTTAAAAACTATATCATTAGGCGAAAATGCATACAGCTTCCGGGCAGATGATGTGGACATGGATAAACTGGCCTCAGAAGAATGGCACAAAACTTCTGGTCGTATACGCGGCTCCGTTATGATGGCCGGACCCCTGCTGGCCCGGTTTAAAAAAGCTTATATGCCCCGGCCCGGTGGCGACAAAATCGGGCGGCGGCCCATGGATACCCATATACTGGCCTTTGAAAAACTGGGTGCAAAATTTAATTATGAACAGGAAGCTGGTAACTACCTGCTGGAAACGCCGGGCCTGGTGGGTTGCAGCCTGGTACTGGATGAACCGAGTGTAACCGGTACGGCAAATATTATAATGGCAGCCGTACTGGCAGAGGGTAAAACAACTATTTATAATGCCGCCTGTGAGCCCTATGTGCAACAGCTTTGCCGCATGCTCAACAGTATGGGTGCAGATATTGATGGTATTGCCAGTAATTTACTTACCATAAACGGCGTGGAAAAATTGCAGGGCTGTACCCACCGCATTCTGCCGGACATGATAGAAGTAGGCAGTTTCATTGGCCTGGCAGCCATCACCCAAAGTGATATTACGATAACGAATGCCGGCATAAAACACCTGGGAAATATCCCGGATAAATTCCGGCAACTCGGCATTAAAATGCATATTAATGAAGATGACATTCATATTCCGGCGCAGGAATTTTATGAAATAAAAACGTTGATGGATGGTGGCGTGCTCACCATTTATGATCATCCCTGGCCCGGCTTTACACCCGATCTCATCAGTATTATTTTAGTCACAGCCATACAGGCCCGCGGAAGTTTACTCATACACCAGAAGATGTTTGAGAGCCGGTTGTTTTTTGTAGATAAACTCATAGAAATGGGCGCCCAGATTATACTTTGTGATCCGCACCGGGCCGTGGTTGTCGGTCTCGATAAAACTAAAATGCTCCGGGGTATTAACATGACAAGCCCCGATATACGTGCCGGTGTTGCGCTTTTAATTGCCGCCTTAAGTGCCAAAGGAAAAAGCACCATTCAAAATATAGAACAAATAGAAAGAGGGTATGAAAATATAGATGGCCGGTTGAACGCATTGGGGGCAAATATTCTGCGAAGAGACTAAACTTGATTATTATTATTCTGCGTTTCTGCGTAAGCGACAGCATATAAAATATAACCATCCGGCTGCGGGAAATTACATGAGTATATGGGAGCCAAGGCTATATTCTATTTTTTCCCTTTCTTTGCGCATGGCAGAACAGTTTCAGAAAATCCTAATTATAACGGCGCCTTCCGGCGCAGGAAAAACTTCCATCACCCGGCACCTGATGCAAAAATTTCCGCAACTGGCATTTTCCATTTCTGCTGCCACCCGCCCGCCCCGTAGAGATGAAGAGGAAGGCAGAGATTATTACTTCCTCTCAGAAGATGCCTTTAAAGAAAAAATCAAAAACAAGGAATTTGCGGAATGGGAAATGGTGTATGAAGGTAAATATTATGGCACCCTTAAAACGGAGCTCTACCGCATCTGGGCCAATGCCGGCATACCGGTGCTGGACATTGATGTAAAAGGCGCCATACATGTGCAACAGCAATACCCCATTAATACCCTGAGTATTTTCGTGGAAACCCCATCTGTAGAGGAACTGGAAAAGCGCCTTAAAAGTCGCGGTACAGAAACGGATGAAGGCATCAAAGCCCGCATCAACAAAGCTTCTTATGAAATTTCTTTTAAAGAACAGTTTGATAAAATAGTGGTGAACGATAGCCTGGAAAATGCCTGTCGCCAGGCGGAAGAACTGGTAGGGGAATTCCTGGCTTCAGATGGCCGGGAAATCATAACCAACCATTAATTTAGCTTTCAGTATTTTTATGTTATGGATATAAGCGCCCTGCTGGCCATTTTTTTTGCATCGCTTTTACTCATTGGCTTTTTTGCCGGCGTAGAAAGAGCCTTCATTTCTACTAACAAGCTTTCTATTGAGCTCAATAAAAAGCAAGGTACTTACAGCGGCCGTACCTGGGGCCGCTATGCTGAAAACCCTACCCGCTTTATTGGTACCATCCTCATCGGAATAAATATTGTACTCGTTATTTATGGCCTGCTGGTAGGCGCTATGCTATTGCCCATCTGGACGTGGATAGAAAGCCTAATTCCGCCTGCTGCAGCAAACTATGTGAAGTACATCAAATTACTGGTGGAAACTATACTGGCAAGTTTTATTGTGCTGGTGATTATTGTTGCCTGCCGGGCATTTTTTAAAGCCAAGCACAGCCTGGTAGTTAACTCCGGTTTTATTGCATTCATCACCAGTGTATTTTATTCTCTTTTTTCATCATTGTCTTCTTTGTTTGTAAGTATTTCAGAATGGATATTAAAATATGTTCTGAATGTAAAACTTACCGATCACCAGCATGAAATAAGGCGAGTAGACCTGGAGCATTTTATTCAGCAATCCGGCAGCAATAAAGAAGATGACCATTCAGATTTGAATAAAGAATTGTTTGAAAATGCACTGGCTCTCAGTAATGTGAAACTGCGGGATTGCCTCGTACCCCGCAAAGAAATCATCAGTATTGATAAACATGCGAACCTGCAAAAACTTAAAGACCTTTTCATAGAAACGCGGTTGAGTAAACTGATAGTTTATGATGGAAACATCGATACTATTGTGGGCTACATTCATCAGCTGGATTTATTTAATAACCCCGTTACGTTACAGGAAATGATATTACCCATATCCGTGGTGCCGGAAACGATGAGTGCTACAGATATGATGGATAAGTTTTCCCGCGAAAGAAAAAGCATTGCCTGGGTTATAGATGAATATGGTGGTACGGCAGGTATTATAACCATGGAAGATTTGCTGGAAGAATTATTCGGGGAAATTAAAGATGAATATGATGAGGTGGATGAGTATATTGATAAACAAATTGCCACAAATGAATACATCTTCAGTGGCAGGCTGGAACTGGATTATATTGAAAATAAATATAGGCTGATCTTCCCGGATAATGATGGTGCCGAAACCCTTTCCGGGTATATCATCAGCCAGCATGAAGGTATTCCCCGCAGCAAGCAGCGCATTCTCACCAATCATTTTGTTTTTGATATACTCAATGTGAGCGATACCCGCATAGAAACGGTAAAAGTGAAACTGTTGAAATAAGCCATGACCATTGCCATATATGCCGGTAAGGCATACACGAATAATATTTTCCGGGAAGGGATAATGCAACTTGCTTTTAGCCGGCCGGGAGATAATTTTTTAATTTTTTGCAGCCGCAGGCAAATTTCTTTTTCAACTCCGGGAAATGTTGTTTTCAAAACTTTACCTGCTTTACCCACCAATCGATACAGCCGTTGGCTGTGGCGGAATTTTCGCCTGCCGGCCTTACTTAAAAAACACCAGGCTGAGGCCTTTCTCAGCCTGGAAGGCGGCGCCAGCAGTAAAACAGGTGTAACGCAAATTGCCTGGCTGGTACATACAAGGTTAGCCCCGCAACAGGTAAAACAAATGGCAGGCTCAAATACGGCCTGGTCCTTTTGCGTTTCTGCCTTCCCGTCAGTTTATAAAAGTTTGCAGGATATTGTCCCTGTTAAAAAAAATGTGTTGAGTAATTTCGGCATTGCCGGAGAAATAAAAGTTTTTACAGACGCTCAAAAATTAATGGCCCGGGAAACGTATGCATCCGGCACTTTATATTTTACCTGCCTGGTAACCGGGGCTACCATGGAACAACTGTTTATGCTGCTGAAAGGATTTTCCAAATGCAAAGAATGGCTGAAAACTTCTACAAAACTGGTGTTGCTTTACTCCGCAGGGGAACCCATGCCCGAAGTGAAACAAATGCATTTATACAAATATAAAAACGACGTCATCTTCCATTCTTATAAAGATTCTGCCGGGTGCCACCAGGTAATTGCAGCTTCCCTGGCCCTGGTTATTTTAGCAGAAAATGAAGAAGCCATCATTTCCGGGTATGCTGCCATGCGAATGGAGGTTCCTGTTATATCCACGGATACAAATTTATACAGGGAAAACTTTTCAGAAGCAGCTCTGTATGTGAAGCCTGATGCGACATCTATATCAGGAGCCTTCACGCAGGTGTATAAAGATGAAGCCTTCGTTCAATCCCTCATCCACAAAGGCATCCGGCAGGTAGAAAATTTTACCTGGGAGTATACTACTTCCATTCTCGTGAAAACACTTTTTCCCTCTCCGGTAGTTTAGTAACTTTGCCGCCTAACTATTTTTTATGCAGCACTCTTCGATTAATATAAATGTTGTTCTTGACCCGCAAAAAGTGCCCCAGCAGATTACCTGGAATGCGACTGATAGCAATGCGGAAATGACGCAAAAAGCTAAAGCCTTATGCCTCGCTTTCTGGGATGCGGAAGATAAAACTGCGCTACGGATAGATCTTTGGACGAAAGACATGATGGTAGATGAAATGGGCGATTTTTATTACCAGATGTTCATCACTATGGCAGACAGTTTTAAACGGGCCACGCATCAAGCCGAACTTGCAGAAGACTTAAAAACATTTGCTAATCAATTCCAGGAGAAGTTTCGTGCTGCCCTGGCAAAAGAACAATTATAATTTTAATTACTATACCATGCGTTTAGAACAACAGGTGATGGAAGAAATGAAAGTCGCCATGAAGGCAAAAGACGAAGCCACTTTAAGATCTTTAAGGGCAATAAAAGCAGAGATCATTAAAGCCAAAACAGAACCCGGGGCCTCCGGAGAAATAAATGAAGCTACGGAGCAGAAATTCTTGCAAAAGATGATGAAGCAACGCAAAGATTCTTTGGAAATTTTTCAGCAACAGGGCCGCGAAGACCTTGCCGGCAAAGAGCAGGAAGAAATGAAAGTAATCGAACGCTTTTTACCAAAGCAGATGACGGAAGAAGAAATAACTCAGGCTGTAAATGAAATTATTTCAACAAGTGGTGCTTCTTCCCCCGCAGATATGGGTAAAGTGATGGGGCAGGCCAGTAAGCAACTGGCAGGCAAAGCAGACGGTAAAATCATCAGCAATATTGTAAAAGAGCGCCTGGCTTCTTTATAAATATGTTTATAGACGTTGTCTTCATATTATTAATGGTTTGGGCCATCATCAAAGGGTTACGGAAAGGATTAATCGTAGCCCTGTTTTCGTTCTTGGCATTTTTTGTGGGGCTGGCCGCTGCATTAAAACTTTCGACCGTTGTAGCTGCAAGGCTGGGTAGTGCTTCCGGCGAAAGCAGCCGTTTTCTTCCCTTGTTATCTTTTATCCTCGTTTTTCTTGCCGTCGCTTTTCTTGTTAGCTTGGCCGGACGGCTGTTGCAAAAAACTTTTGAAGTGGCTATGTTAGGTTGGGCAAACCGTATAGGCGGCATAATTTTTTACATACTGCTATACAGCATGACATTTAGCATCCTGCTTTTCTATATTTCACAACTCCACCTCATTTCCGCTGAAACACAGTCTACATCCATCTTCTATGGCTACCTGCAACCTTTAGCACCGGCAGTGATGAACGCTTTAGGCAAAATAATTCCATTCTTTAGCAACATGTTTACGCAATTGCAGGGCTTCTTTCAGCAACATTCCGGCAAGCTGCAGTAATGCCCGATCATTATTTTATTTAATGTAATTTTAACCTGTTTCATTATTTTGCAGGCAGGCCGCATTATTAACCCAAACTATAAGCGCAAAACAGAGGATGAGTTACGAAATAAAACAGGACGGAAAATACAAGTTTATTGAAGAAGGACAGGGTGAAACCCTTATGTTGTTGCATGGCCTGTTTGGTGCTTTAAGTAATTTTAAAGATCTCATTGAGCACTTTAGACAGACACATAAAGTTGTAGTGCCCATATTGCCTTTGCTGGAAATGGATTTATTACATACTTCAGTTAGCGGGCTGCAAAAATTTGTTCATAAATTTATTGACCATAGAAATTATTCCGGTATTCACCTGATGGGAAATTCTCTTGGTGGGCATGTGGCACTCCTTTATGTTCTAAAACAACCGGAAAAAATAAAAAGTCTTATTCTAACCGGCAGTTCGGGTCTTTTTGAAAATGGTATGGGAGATACCTATCCAAAACGCGGTGATAAAGAATACATTCGTAATAAAACAGCGCTTACATTTTATGACCCGGCCATGGCGACTGATGACCTGGTGAATGAAGTTTTTGAAATCACCAATAACAGAATCAAGGTGATCAAAATCATTGCCCTTGCTAAAAGTGCTATCCGAAATAACCTGGGTGAAGAAATCAGCCGCATACAACAACCAGCCTGCCTCATCTGGGGAAATAATGATACCATTACACCACCTTTTGTAGGAAAAGAATTTCATCGCCTGCTTCCCAATAGTGAATTACATTTCATTGACAAATGTGGCCATGCACCCATGATGGAAGTACCGGAAGAATTTAATAAAATATTGGAAGCCTTCCTGGCAAAAGAAAAAACACCAGCTGCAACGGTTTAGTCTATATTCTTGTCTTTTTATTAGCAGTCCTGCATATTATCTTGCACTTGCTGCCCACTAAAAAACATCATTATGCTCACCGCCGACCTCATAAATAAAAATATCCCCCGCCTTCAGTTACAGGACAGCATAAGTAAAGCTTTGCAATTAACTAATGATTTCAGGCTGTCTCACCTGCCGGTTGTTTCCGAAGGAAAATTTCTTGGCCTCATTAGTGAAGAAGATTTAATGGATGCGGAAGATGAAAAAAAACCGGTAGAAATTTTACAAAACAATTTTTTACAATCTTCCGTTGCGGGGCATGTTCATTTTCTAAATGCTGTAAGTATTATTATACAGGCGGATGCGAATATTGTTGCCGTGGTGAATGCAGATATTAGTTATGCCGGCGTTATCACCTCCCGTGACCTGCTGAACATACTGGGAAATTTTGCCGGTGCCAATGAAATTGGTGGCCTTATTGTACTGGAGATGGAAAGAACCCAGTTTGCTATTTCGGAAATAAGCCGCATCGTAGAAAGTAATGACAGCACCATCCTGCATTTAAATACAACAGTAGATGATGCAACGGGTTTGCTAACTGTAACGTTGCACATAAGTAAAAGAGAAGTTGCCGCTATTATTTCAAGCTTTGAACGCTACGATTACCACGTATTATACTACCTTGGAAATGAAAAATTTGAAAATGAAATTGATACAAACTTCCGTCACCTTATGAACTACCTGGATGTGTAGTGTTATCCTTTATGCCAACGGGGAAAATTTCTTTATATAATTTTCAATGATCATTACTTTCCGCTTCATCAAATTACTGGTGTGCTGCCTGGGTTTTATTACGGTAGTATTA
>JBDSWG010000024.1:0-4749 GCA_039926825.1 Ferruginibacter sp. | reverse complement strand
CCGCAAACCCATGCCAGCATACTGTTCCAGCTCCATACGGCCACCGGGAAGTTGAAGGCTGATATAATTCCAACGATACCCATCGGGTGATATTGTTCATACATTCGGTGGCCCGGCCTTTCACTGTGCATGGTAAGGCCATGTAACTGCCGGGAAAGTCCCACAGCAAAATCACATATATCTATCATCTCCTGTACTTCGCCTAACCCTTCCTGTAAGCTCTTGCCCATTTCATAACTAACGAGTTTACCCAGGGCCGGTTTATTTTTTCTTAATGCTTCACCGACCTGCCGCACAATGTCACCCCGCTTTGGCGCAGGCCAGGTGCTCCATTCATCAAATGCCGATACAGCTTTTGCCACAACGGCTTCATATGCTTTTTCATCTGCCATACTTACCGTGGCAATGGCCAAACCATCTACCGGGGAATAAGAAGTCAATTTTGGGCCTTTAGTTTTTATCCAGGTATTGCCGGTAGAAACACCATCATTCTGGGCATTAATATTATTTGCTTTAATAAAATCGAGCATGGGGATTAGTTATAAATTATGAGTGTAGAGTTACGAGTTATGGGTTTCGAGTTTCGGGTTTTTAATATTGTTCTGAGGTGTTAGGAAAATCACCATCCTTTATATCTTTTATATAATGCTGCACAGCGGCGGTAACCTGCTCATCCATATTGAGGTATTGCCTTAAAAATCGCGGTTTAAATTCTGTGTTGATGCCCAGCATATCATGCATCACCAACACCTGGCCATCACAGGCACCACCGGCTCCTATACCAATAGTGGGTATAGATAAACTCTGGCTGACTTCTGCTGCGAGGGTTGCCGGAATTTTTTCTAATACAACTCCAAAACATCCGGCTTCCTGCAGGAGCAAAGCATCTTTTCTCAACTGGCTGGCTTCTACCTCTTCTTTCGCCCGCACGGTATATGTGCCGAACTTATAAATGCTTTGTGGCGTCAGGCCGAGGTGGCCCATAACCGGGATACCTGTGCCCACAATTCTTTTTATAGATTCCACTACTTCTTCACCACCTTCCAGTTTAATGGCATGCCCGCCGGTTTCTTTCATAATGCGGATGGCAGAGTTCAGTGCTTCCTTACTGTTACCCTGGTAACTGCCAAAAGGAAGATCTACTACCACAAGGCAACGCTGGCAACCCCGTACGACAGAACAGGCATGGTAAATCATTTGATCCAATGTAATGGGAAGCGTAGTTTCATGACCGGCCATAACGTTGCTGGCACTGTCTCCCACCAGTATGATATCAATACCGGCGCCATCAATAATTTTTGCAAACGAAAAATCGTATGCCGTAAGCATAGAGATTTTTTCCCCGTTGCTTTTCATTTTTTGCAACGTATTTGTCGTAATTCGTTTTATTGTTTTATTTACTGACATGGTTATCTTTTACCAGGATAAACCTGTATTAAAAAATATGAATAAGGACTCTAAAAAAATTATTTCTTTATGCTGCCATCTTTCGGATTTAATTCTTCCCACAAATGATGTATCAGGCCATCTGCCAGCCCTATTTTAGGAACGTATATTTCTGTTGCCCCGGCCCACCGCATGGCATTTATATAAATGAAAAGCGCAGGCACAATTACATCCGCCCTATCTTCCCGCAAGCCATAACGGCTAATTCTTTCCGGCAGGCTTACGGCTTCAAGTTCTTTATAATAATTGCGGAGCAAATCTATGTGCAGCGGCTTATCATCTTTTTTCTTGCTTAAAGAAAAAACTTTATTGATGTTTCCACCACTGCCAATGGCTACCACTTCATTTTGATCGCGGGTAATAGATTTGATGCTGTTCTTCATCTCCTCCCAGGCCTCATCTGGTACAAGCTTTTTCAGGAGGCGGATGGTGCCGATGTTAAAGGAATTTTTAAAAATCAGAATTCCTTTGCTGAAAAAAGAAACCTCGGTACTACCACCGCCTACATCAATGTATAAATAGCTTTTGGAAGTATCCATGTTTTCCGCCACATGATTTTCATACACCAGGTTGGCTTCCACATCACCACTGATAACTTCAATATCTATCCCCGTTTTCTCTTTTACCATCTTTAAAATTTCCGGTGCATTTTCCGCATCCCGCATGGCGCTGGTGGCGCAGGCTTTCACTGCTGTAACATTGTAAGCTTTTATGAGGTGCCCGAATGCGTACATAGTTTCCAGCAACATGGTTATTTTTTCCGGGGAAATTTTTTTCTTTTCAAAAACATCAAAACCCAGGCGGAGCGGAACCCGCAAAAGGTTCTTTTTACTATAAGTAACCTTTCCGTTACTATCCTGCGTTACTTCGTTTATGAGTAACCGTGCAGCATTACTGCCGATATCTATGGCGCCTAATATCAAATTGTTTTCTTAATGTTTTAGCGTATAAAAGAGTTATAAAGGTACTAAGATGACGCCGTCTCATTTTTTCCTTTTTTGTAGAGATATTGGTAAGTGTCTAATTGCGAGCGGTGACGGGCATCTTTACCGGGATTAATATAAAAATTATTCTGGTCATTATCCAGCTTCCGCGCCTTTACATTATCATTCATCTGGATGTTGAGTATGTCAATAATTTCTTTTTTCAAAGGCCCTTCATTCACCGGGCATGCGGCTTCTACACGGTGATCAATATTTCTCACCATCCAGTCTGCCGAAGAAATATACACCTTTTCTTTACCGCCATTGTGAAAAACCATCACACGGGCATGTTCCAGATATTCATCTACAATACTGATGGCTTTTACCTGTTTTTTAAATTTTTTATTTTGTGTAAACATGCAGCAAATGCCGCGGATAATAAGTCGGACCTCTACACCCGCGCGGGCTGCATCATACAAACGGTTAATCAACATCTCATCACTCAGGGAATTTACTTTCAGAATAATAGATGCAGATTTTTTATTTCGTGCAGCTTTTATTTCACGGTTAACAAGGGTAAATAATTGCCGGCGCATAGTCACCGGGCTTACCATAAGAGATTTACAGGCTTTAAGCAATCCACTTCTCGTCTTCGGATGCTCCAGGTAAGTGAAAATGCGGTTTACATCCGCCATTATTTGCCGGTCGGAGGTCAGGAGACAGTGATCCCCATAACTGCGGGCTGTATTTTCATTTAGGTTTCCCGTACTAATAAATCCATAATGTGTGGTGGTATTATTCACCCGCTTCTTTATGAGGCAGAGTTTAGCATGTACTTTTAAATCAGGAACTCCAATCAATACTTTGATGCCATTTTCTTCCAGCATCTGCTTCCAGCCCAGGTTGGCTTCTTCATCAAAACGTGCCCGTAGTTCCAGCATAACGGTAACATGTTTACCATTGCGTACAGCGTTGGAAAGTGCATTGATAACTTTTGATCGTGAGGCCAGTCGATAACAGGTAATTTTTATGCTGAGCACCTGCGGATGAATGGCTGCCTCCCGAAGCAGATCTATGATGCTGTCAAAACTGTGATAAGGAAAATTAAGGAGAATGTCCTTCTCCATTATCACATCTGTAATGTTGGTACTTTTTGCCAGAACAGGATGCGTAAAAGGTTTTTTTCTTTGGCTCTTCACTGAAAAAACGGATTCCGGGAACTCCATAAAATCTTTAAAATTATGAATGCGCCCGCCAGGGACCAGGTTTTCATTTTCTGATAAACCCATGCGTTTTACCAGGTAAGTAAGAATCGTAATGTCAATGTCTTTATCAAAAACAAAACGTACAGGACGGCCTTTTTTTCGGTTGCGTAAACCTTTCTCCAGCTTTTGCATCAGGCTGGTGGAAACATCATTGTCAATATCAATTTCTGCATCACGGGTTACTTTTATGGCATGGGCCGTAAACTCATCGTAGCCAAAAAAACTAAATATATTTGGGAGGCAAAACCGGATAACATCTTCTAACAGTATGATGTAGTGCTCCCCACTTTTTTCCGGTAAAATAAGAAAGCGGGATAGGTGACGCACCGGCACAGAAACCAGGGCAAAGCGCTGCGGAATCGTTTTATTGCTGCAGGAAAGTTTACAAGCCAGGTAAATACTTTTATCATTCAGCACCGGGAACCCCTGGATGCTTTCTATCATGAGTGGAATGATATAGCTTCGTACTTCATCATTAAAATAATCCAGCACAAATTTTTGTTGCGTCGGGCTTAGTTTTTTTTCATTGACGAGATGAATTTTCTGTTTTTTCAGTTCGGTTAAAACGTCCAGCCAGATGCCTTCAAATTCTGCCTGCTGGCGAATTACTTTTTCCTGTATTTCTTCCAGTATTTTCTCCGGATCGGCTTCCAGGTGCATGTTAGCTTTGGCTCCCAGTTCCATCATTTTTTTTAAACCCGCTACCCGTACACGAAAAAATTCATCAAGGTTGTTGGAGAAAATTCCAAGGAAGCGAATGCGCTCCCTCAGGGGGACGGTAATATCTGCAGCCTCCTGCAATACCCTATTATTAAATGATAGCCAACTAAGGTCGCGGGGAATAATTTTTCGTTTGTGCATAACTGTGGAGTTCAGGTAAAGAAGGGTGAATGGCAACCCGCTTCAAAATTAATTTATCTCTGCTTTAAACCAAACCAGGGGCTTCCGGTGGAGGTAAAACTTTCTTATTCATATATGGCAAAAGTAACAGGGCAACGAGGCCGGCAATAACAACAATGCCCGTACTTACACCCCACATGAGCCAGCCAAAGGCTTTTCCTAAAGGGATGTCTAATTTATACATGAACAATGTTTGAGAAACAAAAATAGGAAAG
>JBDSWG010000023.1:0-5299 GCA_039926825.1 Ferruginibacter sp. | reverse complement strand
TCATTGGGAGTCGTAGAATAAAAGGCATGAGAAACTTTTCATGGCGCAGAATTTTTATAAGATTTACCGGACTTTAATTTGGGAGAAATTTTTTGGTATGCAAGCATCAATCTACAAGATTCCCTTTAAGTGAATTTAATTGCCCTACAGGCATTGGTAAAAAGACCAACTGAATTAAAGGTTGAACTGGAAAAAGCAATCAAAATTATAAACCTGCAAGTGAAGAGAATTGAATTACTGGAAGAACAAAATAAAATTTATTCTACGCTAAAAAACTAAAAATAACAGCATGAAAAAAATTGCATTTATAATTATTTATACATTGTTGGTTAAAGGCATTGTATTTTCACAAAGCGTGGGGGTTGGCACTGCCACGCCTGATGTTTCAGCACAACTGGATGTTAGCAGCAGCAACAAAGGTTTGCTTATTCCAAGAATGACCACCTCGGCCATTCCATTAATTCCGCTTCCTGCAAAAGGTTTAATGGTGTATGATACAATTAAAAATCAGTTGATGGTAAATATGAACTCACCTGCTTTTCCCAGTTGGCAAACTATCGTACTAAGAAGCGGGTGGAGCCTTTCAGGCAATACGGGCCCTAATAATTTTTTAGGCACACTTGATAATAATGCCCTTCAGTTTAAAATGAACAACCAGTTTGCCGGCAAAATAGATTCGGCAACCGGCTTAACATTTTTGGGATATGGTGCAGGCAAAAATACAGGTGCAGGTATTAATAATACTGCAATAGGATACAAACCATTTTATTTCAATACAACAGGTTCTTACAATTCCGCCTTCGGTTTTCAAACACTTTATTTGAATACTTCTGGTATTGCCAACACTGCTATGGGTGTTGAAGCTTTGTATTCAAATACTACGGGAGGGCACAACACCGCCAATGGTTACCGGGCGCTCTATGGGAACAACACTGGTAGTTACAATAGTGCCCATGGAGATAACGCCCTAGTTTCTAATACTGCTGGTACAAACAATACGGCCAATGGAATGGAGTCACTTGCATCAAACACAATAGGTGCTGCCAATACCGGTACTGGCTACCGTGCACTTTATTCTAATACCACAGGTGTTAACAATACCGCTAGCGGTATGTATGCGCTTCTTAGCAATACAACTGGCTCTGCAAATTCCGCTAATGGTTACATGGCACTTGTCTCCAACACCACCGGCTACAGCAATGTTGCTTCCGGAATAGCAGCGTTAAAATTAAATACTACAAGCAGCAACCTTGTGGCTGTTGGGGATTCGGCATTAATGAACAATGGTTCCGGAGTTACCAATGCTTTACAGGCATATGCAAATACGGCTGTTGGTTCAAAGTCACTTTATACTAACGGTACAGGCTCCTTTAATACAGCAAATGGTTTTGAGTCTCTTCGTTCCAACACAACAGGATCTACCAATACCGCAATGGGTAGTTATGCGCTGTATTCCAATACTACTGGCATAAACAATAGTGCAATGGGTTCACAGGCACTTGCATCAACTACCACCGGCTCATTTAATACCGCTAACGGTTATAGTGCGCTGTCTAATAATACCACGGGTCAATACAATACAGCACAAGGATACGAAGCGCTCTATTCCAGCACTACTGCAAACTCTAATACCGCCAATGGATACAGGTCACTTTATTCCAATACTACAGGGTACGGTAATACTGCCAATGGATTCCAGGCCCTTTATTCAAACACTTCCGGGTATAATAATATTGCCATTGGAAGCGATGCACTTTATTTCAACACTGCTGGTTTATTCAATTTGGCTAACGGATCATCAGCACTTTTGCGTAACACCTTTGGAAGCTTCAACACCGCTAATGGAAACTCTGCACTTCAAGAGAATACTACAGGAAACGACAACACCGCTAATGGAGTTTACTCACTTGTTGGAAATACTACTGGTTCATCTAATACAGCAAATGGCCGGGATGCACTTTATTCCAATACATCCGGAGGGAATAATACCTCCAATGGAAAAAGTTCGCTTTATTTCAATACCCTCGGCAACAGCAATACATCAAGTGGATCCTTTGCACACTATTTAAACACTACCGGCGATTTTAATACAGCTTTGGGAACTAACGCTCTTTTTTACACAAATGTATCATCTTACAACACTGCCGTGGGCTACTCAGCGGGTAGTAGATACAATAATGGTTGGAATAATACATTTATTGGTGCAGACAGCGAGGGAAATTATTCTGGACTGTATAATTGTATTGCACTTGGTGCAAATGCGAGTGTTTCATCTAATAACCAGGCAAAAATAGGCAACACCAGTACCACTTCAATAGGCGGCTATGTTAACTGGACAAATGTTTCTGACGCCAGGATAAAGAAAAACATTTTGGAAAATGTGCCAGGGCTTACATTCATTAATAAGCTTAAACCTGTTACTTATAACCTGGATTTAGAGGCTGCCGACCGGATTATTCAAAAGCATGACAAAAAAGATGCAGATGGAAAGATCATTTCCCCTCAGCCATTAGAAATTGAATCGAGAAATGAAAAACAAAAAATTATTTACAGCGGATTTATTGCCCAGGATGTGGAGAAAGCCGCCTTGGAACTGGGTTATGATTTTAGTGGCGTAGATGCTGCAAAGAATGATAAAGATCTTTATGGTTTGAGGTATGCAGAATTTGTTGTGCCTCTGGTAAAGGGAGTGCAGGAACTTTCAAAACAAAATGATGATTTAAAAAAACAACAAATAGAACAAAAGAAACAAAATGAAGAACTGCAGGTGCGTATTGAAAAACTTGAGGCAGAATTGAAAGATTTAATTCAGGTTTTAAAAAATAAATAAATACAGGTATTAAAAATAAGCAACGGATAGGCGCTGTAAAATTAATATGGATTAAAGGCCATGCACAAAATGTGGGATTAGACATACAAGACCCAATGCCAGGTTACATGATTATAATAGTGAACAGGATTTATGCCGGCAGTTTATCTGGCCACAAGAATTCTGCGCCGGGCAAATGATGCAGGCTGCTCTGCACACCAAAGACTTCGGCAATATGTGCGGGGTTTAATACATCGCCGGGTTTACCGAAAGTATACAACCGTCCCTTGCTCATCAGTAATAATTCATCCGCGTAATTCAAAGCCAGGTTAAGGTCATGAAGAATAGCAATGACGATGGTATTCGGGCTCGTAAATTTTTTTACCTCGTGGAGAAATTCCAGCTGGTTTTTTAAATCCAGGGATGATATGGGCTCGTCCAGTAAAAGAATACGGCTGCCGGCTACCGGTTCTTCCCAGATTTGCGCCAGCACACGGGCAAACTGAACACGTTGTTTTTCCCCGCCGGAAAGGGTGAGGTAATTACGCCGGCGAAATTTTTCCAGGGAAAGATTTTCTATGATGGCATCCCGAATCGAAATGTCTTTTTGTGTGGGCCTTATATCGAAATGGGGATAGCGCCCCATCATAATAACTTCTTCAGCGCTTAAAGGAAAACTGATGTCTACATGCTGGCTGAGCACAGCCCGGCTGGTGGCGTAGCGTGCAGCATGGTTATGATTTACTTTTTCCTGGTTATAATATACTTCACCGGCGGTAAGATTAAGCTGCAGGGAAAGCAAGCGCAGTAACGTCGACTTACCGGCACCGTTAGGCCCGCAAATCATATATATCTTGCCGGGGTGAAAGGTATAATTGACTTCCTGCACCAGCCATTTGCCAGCCACGTCGTATCCCAGGTTGTTTATTTTAATCATAATTACCCCCGCCTTCATTCAGTACATGGTGTTTTTTCAACAAGAAAATAAAGACGGGTGCGCCCACCAGGGAGGTAATGATACCCACCGGTATTTCTGCCGGTGCCAGCAGCAGGCGGGCCAGTAAATCTGTAAGGCACATGAGTATGGCACCAAAGATCATTGAGGCGGGTAACAAGCTTCTGTTATCGCTGCCAATAAGCAGGCGTAATACATGTGGCACAATAAGACCCACAAAACTGATCACCCCGACAAATGCTGTCGCCACGGCTACCATGGCGGTATTGTAAATCATCAATCGCTTTTTCAGCCGCGTGGTATTTACCCCGAGGTAGGCAGCTTCTTCATCTCCCAGTATGAGCGCATTGAGTTGCTTCGCATAGCGCAGGCTGATAAAAAAAATAATGGCGGCAATACTACCGGTTAGGTATACCTGCAGCCATCCGGCCCCGGAAAACGTGCCGAGGTTCCAGAAGGTAATGCTGCGTGCCTGCGGGTCGCGGGCGATGTAACTCATAAACCCCGTCCCACTCAGCCCGACAGCATTGATGGCTATGCCAACCAATAATAAAGCCGTAACGCCAACCCGTCTTTTTGCTTTTGCCAATACATAAACGGCCCAGGTTGCCAGCATGCCCCCGGCAAATGCAAATATCGGAACCAGCAGAGGGCCAGTTATGGCTTTAAACTGCGGACTGAAACTTCCGGCCATAACAAAAACTATTGAAGCGCCAAAAGCCGCACCCGCACTGGTACCTACGAGACCTGGCTCTACGATGGGGTTGCGGAACAGGCCTTGCATAAGTACACCGCTGGCAGAAAGAATTGCCCCCACAATGCAACACAATAAAACGCGGGGTAGCCGGAGTTGCAGGAAGACGCCTTCATAAATATTTTGCGGCGGCAGCCCGCTAAAAAAATGTTTTATAGCCAGCCACATATCCACTGGCGCCAGTTTAACAGCACCAAACGCAATGGCAATTATTACTGTAGCCAACAATAATATCCAGAGGCTTATAAAAAATATTTTATTGGGCTGGTACATTTTCCTGTGGATGTAAAAGACGCATAAGTTTCAAAATATTTTCACCACTGCGGGGCCCGAAATAAACCAGGTCATGTTCTTCAAAGCGTACAATGCGTTTATTTTTCCCGGCATTGGTTAAAGCAACTCCGGGAACATCACTAATAAATTTATCCATGCTGCCCATCTGGTCGAAACCAAAGTCAGTAGCAATAATAATATCCGGGTTGGCGGCGGCTACGGCTTCGGGGCTCATCTGCCGGGCACCTTTTGCATCATACAATGCCGGGCGGCCGCCCGCCATAGAAATCATTTTATCTCCTGGCCCTTTTCGGCCACTCATTACAAAATAAACATTATTGGCCCGGCCAAAATGTATAATCATAACCTTTGGGGTATCCCCAGGGTTGAGTTTTGCCGCGGCTTCTTGTGCCAGGTTAATATCTGCTTTCATTTTTTGGAGAACGGAATCTGCTTTACTTTCTGCATGAAAATAAACACCAAGATTTGTCAACAGCATTTCTGCACT
>JBDSWG010000022.1:0-12721 GCA_039926825.1 Ferruginibacter sp. | reverse complement strand
TCGGCCGCAAATTGTTCACTCATGAGAAAACATAACCCGGCACCCGTATCAAAATAATAATTCTGATCCTGGCGGTGGGCATCTTTTACTTGTAAAGGAATAATGGGAAGCGAAGTAAATAAGGGTTTCAGCATGTAGCCCTTATCGTTATAGCGGAATTTACCAGGCACATATATGGCAATCAGCAGGCTATCAAAATCTATATGTACAATATAGCGGCTGAAAAAGCTATAGCCAATGATGCCATCTATTTTTTCCCCATACACACTGGTAAGTACTTCGTAATTATTTATGTGAAAATTCATTCCCGTGAGCTGGAGCCCCGGCAAATCGAGGGTACGGTTGAAAACAAAATGAACCCGACGGATGCCGCCAATACCTTTAATGGTTGTATCTGTTGGTGTAGTGACAATATTAAATTCTGAACAGGTGGAAGAATCCAGGCTGATGCCGCCACTGCCGGTGTCTAAAACAAAATTGAGGCTATCTGGAACGCCTTGCAGCTTCGCCTTCAGCACCATAACCCCACCACTATATAACCGAAAAGGAAATTTTGTAATTAAAGAACTCTGCCCGGGCACAAATACTTCCTGGGCACTTAAAGCGGGCGCCAAGGCAAGCCACATAATGAACAGCAGCAGCGGGAGAAACGCTTTCAGTGGTATCCGTTTTCTATGTACTTTTTCAACAAATAACACTTTGAAATGTTTTAACCAAAATATACAGATTATTGATGGTAATTTTGCCCCGCCTTTATTAAATAAGAAATCTTTTCTTTATTATGGATATACAAAAACTCCTTTCCCGTGCTTCAGAATTTGAAATGCTTACTGCAGAAGAAGGGGTGTTTTTATTTGAAAACGCTGCTTTAGCAGATCTGATGCTGGTGGCAGATGAACTGCGTAAAAAGCAAGTTCCCCATGGTAAAGTTACATGGCAGATAGACCGTAATGTAAATACTACCAACGTTTGTATCGCCAATTGTAAGTTTTGTAATTTCTATCGCATACCCGGCCACCCGGAAGCCTACATAACAGGAATCGATACTTACAAACAGAAAATAGAAGAAACTATAAAATACGGGGGAGACCAGTTATTGCTGCAGGGCGGGCATCATCCGGAGCTGGGCCTTGATTTTTATACCAACTTATTCCGGGAGCTGAAAAGCCTTTACCCGGATATTCGTTTGCACACCCTCGGCCCCCCGGAGATTGCACATATAACTAAGCTATCCGCCAAAACAGGAACTCAAAAAACGCATGCTGAAGTATTGCGGGCCCTTAAAGACGCCGGCATGGACAGCCTTCCCGGTGCCGGTGCCGAGATACTTGATGATAGGGTTCGCCGCCTTATAAGCAAAGGAAAATGCGGGGCAAAAGAATGGCTGGATATAATGCATGAAGCACATAAGCTACACATCACTACCTCTGCCACTATGATGTTTGGGCACGTAGAAACGCTTTTAGAAAGATTTGAACACCTGGTGAAAATCCGGGAAGTGCAAAGCCGCAAGCCGGAAGATGCGAATGGATTTTTAGCTTTCATTCCCTGGACCTTCCAGGATGCAGATACATTACTGGCCAAAATCCGTGGCGTGCATAACCTCACCACACCGGAAGAATATATCCGCATGATTGCCCTCAGCCGCATTATGCTACCCAATGTAAAAAATATACAAGCCAGCTGGCTTACCGTAGGCCGGCAAGTAGCGCAACTTTGTCTGCATGCGGGTGCCAATGATTTTGGCAGTATTATGATAGAGGAAAACGTTGTAAGTGCAGCCGGGGCCCCGCACCGCTTCACCAGCATCACCATACAGGAAGCCATCAAAGAGGCAGGCTTTGAGCCTCAACTGAGAAACCAGGAATATGCCTGGCGGCAGATGCCGGAAATGGAGGAACAGGTGATTGATTATTGAGAACTCAATACGTTCCGGTAAAAAATTGAAATTATAAGAATTACTTTATAGTAAACTTCCTAAGGGGAGGAGCATAAAAAAAGCCGCCCGGGGGCAGCTTTTTCTTTCCTGGTATTGATAAACAAACAACTATTTTTTTGGCATCAGTACAGCGTCTACGACATGCGTAACACCATTACTGCTTACCACGTCAGCTATTGTAACGTTGGCGCCATTAATCATTACTTTACCATCTTTTACAGAAACCATCAGGTCCTTACCTTCAACAGTTTTCAGTTTCATACCATCTTTTAAATCGGCAGCCATTAATTTACCTGGTACTACATGGTAAGTGAGTACATTGGTCAGGTCTTTTTTCATTTCAGGCTTCAACAGGTTGTCTACCGCACCGGCAGGTAAAGCGCCGAAAGCTTCATTTGTAGGCGCAAAAACAGTAAAAGGGCCAGGACCACTTAATGTTTCTCCCAGGCCGGCAGCTGTAACTGCGGCAACAAGCGTAGTGTGGTCAGATGAATTTGCAGCATTCTCTACAATATTCTTACTTGGAACCATATTAGCTCCTCCTACCATAACACCTGCTTCCATATTTTTGTCATTCGGCATGGCATTATCCATTTTAGCATTCATGGTATCCATGTTTTCAGTAGTAGATACTGCTGTTTCTTTATTTTCTCCGCAAGAAGCAGTGAAGAAAACAAGTCCGGCGGCCAATATAGCCGTTGAAAAAAAATTCTTTTTCATAAAAATGATTTTGTTGTTGGTTTAGTTAAAGAAATTAAAATACGATAATGTATGAAGGTTGGTTTTTTTTCTGTCAAAAAAATAAAAACTGTTCTTGGATAGCTTGCCTCCATTCTTTTATCTTTGACTGATTATTAAACCCCTATTATGAAGTTTATCGTTTCTTCTTCCGCATTATTAAAGCAATTGCAGCAAATCAGTGGTGTTATTAATGCCAATACTGTGCTTCCCATCCTGGAAGATTTTCTTTTTGAAATTGAAAAAAATAACCTGACTGTAGTAGCTACAGACCTGGAAACAGTGATGAAGGTGCACCTGGAAATTGAAGCCAAAGACAGCGGAAAAGTTTGTATACCGGCAAAAATCCTCCTGGATTCCCTCAAAAACATCCCGGAGCAGCCACTTACTTTTAATATAGATAAAAACTTTGCGGTAGAAATAACGACTGATAACGGCAAGTATAAAGTAATGGGCGAAAACCCGGACAACTTTCCCAAAGAACCGGCAGCAGATGAATCCAACAGTTTCACCATGTCTTCTTCGGCATTATTTACGGCCATTAATAAAACGTTGTTTGCCGTAAGCAATGATGATTTACGCCCGGCCATGACGGGGGTATATTTTGAACTGGATAAAAATGGCGTCAGCTTTGTTGCTACAGATGCTCACCGCCTGGTTAAATATACGCGTTCTGATATCAGTGCGCCAGAAAAGCATTCTTTTATTGTACCCAAAAAGCCTTTGATGCTGCTTAAGTCTGCCTTACCGGATAATGATGATGAACTAAAAATATCTTACAACAGCAACCACCTATTTGTAAAACATGGCGGTACGGAACTCGTTTGCCGCCTCATAGATGCCCGTTTCCCGGATTATAAAGTGGTGATACCGGTAGACAATCCTTTTAAAATGACCATCAGCCGCAATGACTTCCAGGGGGCTTTGCGCCGGGTAAGTGTATTTAGTAATAAAAGCACGAACCAGGTAGCCCTTACCATTAGTGGCAGCGAGTTGCAGTTAGCGTCGCAGGATGTAGATTTTAGTTTTGAAGGAAATGAGCGCATGGCCTGCCAGTATGATGGTGATGATTTACAGATTGCCTTCAATGCAAAATTCCTGATAGAAATGCTGAACGGAACGGATACTAACGATATTAATATGGAACTGAGCACCTCTACCAAAGCGGGTATCATTCGGCCTTCAGAAGAAGAAAAAGATGAAAGCCTGCTTATGCTGGTGATGCCGCTCATGCTAAATAATTAAAACAGATAACCGCTACCTTGGTCCTGAAAACTTTTGATAATTATTTCTCCGCAAATATTACCCTAACGCGGCTGCAGGACGCTGGCGTAAAATGTTTTCTCAGAGATGAATTTACAGTTACTATTGACCCTATTTTATCGAATGCCATAGGCGGAATAAAACTGGAAGTACACGAGCAAGATGTAGCCCTGGCAGAAGTGCTCCTGCATAAATTTGAAAAGGAATACCTGGAAATGGCCATCTGCCCTAAATGCCATACGCACACCATTGACCTGGTGCCTAATCCCGAGCCGCAAAATGTTATTACCAGTATTCTTACCTGGCTCATAGGCAGCTATGCTGTCTCAATTGAAAACATCTACCGCTGCAGCACCTGCGGCTTTGAAAGCAAAACCCTTCCGGAAAATAACAGCGCCTGGAATTAAGATGTGCTAAATTTATCTCATGAAAAAACTGGCTATGATACCGGCGAGATATGCTGCCACCCGTTTTCCATTTAAACTGATGCAACAGCTGGGAGATAAAACCGTCATCCGCCATACGTATGATAATACCGTGGCCACGGGCCTCTTTGATGAGGTGTGGGTGGTTACAGATGATGACATTATACTGGAAGAAATTACCCGCCATGGCGGCCAGGCCATCAAAAGCAGTAAATCACATGAGAGTGGCAGCGATCGCATTGGCGAAGCCATAGAAACTCTGGAGGGAGATGTAATAGTGAATGTGCAGGGAGATGAACCTTTTATTTCTTACCGCCAGCTGGCTAATCTCCTGGAAGTTTTTAAAGATGAAAATGTGCAGGTAGCCAGCCTGATGAAAGAAATAACGGAAACGGCTACCCTGGAAAATCCAAATATTGTAAAGCTGCTGACAGATGCAAAAAATAATGCCCTTTATTTTAGCCGCAGCGTTATCCCTTACGTTCGGGATGCGGGTGCCGGTGCAATACATTATGAACATGTAGGCGTATATGCTTACCGCCGGGACGCATTAATAAATTTTACAAGATTGCCCGCAGCCCCGGCAGAAAAAGCTGAAATGCTGGAGCAGTTGCGCTACCTGTACAATGGTATAAAAATAAAAATGGTGGAAACCACGGAAGCCGCCATCAAAATTGATGTGCCCGGAGATTTAGCCATTGCAGAAAAATATCTTCCCCTTTATAACGCTAAAAAAAATCAACATGGAAAGTTTATTTGACGTGACCACGTACAATCATGTAAAAGAAAGATTGAATAACCTGGCGCCGGAAAGCAAAGCGAAATGGGGGAAGATGAATGTTTCCCAGATGCTTACTCACTGCCAGCGCATTTTTCATGTTCCCCTTAGTGAGAAAAAATTGCGGCCATCTTTTTTAGGAAAACTATTGGGCTGGGCCTTCAAAGAAAAACTTTACAATGACGAACGCTGGAAAAATAACCTCCCCACTTCCCCCGATTTCCGCATAGAACATGATTGTGATTTTGACAAGGAGAAAGAAACCCTGACTAGCCTGATTGATAAATTTTACAATGCCGGGCCTACTGGTGTAGGGAAATATCCTCACCCGTTTTTTGGTAAATTTACCCCGCCACAATGGGGCCAGAGCATGTACAAACACCTGGACCATCACCTCCGGCAATTTGGTGTGTAACCTTTTTAGAATTTAAAATTCACCAGCCGCTCTGCAGCACGGGAAAGTGTTTCTTCATTTTTTGCAAAACAAAACCGCAGCACCTGGTTGTTTGTGGCATCTTTATAAAAAGCAGAAACTGGTATGGTGGTAACGCTGACCTCGCGGGTGAGCCATTCTGCAAACTCCAGTTCCGGCAAGTCAGAAATACCTGCGTAGCTATATACCTGGAAATAACTGCCGGAAGAGGGCAACGGTTCAAACGGGCTGCCTTTCATTTTATCTCCCAGGAAATCTCTTCTCTTTTGCATATCTGCGCCAAGGTTCAGGTAAGCGTCAGCGTTACTAAGAAAGTCTGCCAGGGCATATTGAATAGGGCTGTTGCAGGTAAAGCAGTTAAACTGGTGCACCTTGCGAAACTCCGCCATATAGGCTGCCGGCGCAATACAATATCCCATTTTCCAGCCTGTACAATGATAGACTTTACCAAAGGAAAAACAGGTGAAACTCCGTTCCTTCAGCTCCGGGTAGCGCAGCATGGATAAGTGTGGCAAGCCATCGAATATTAAATGTTCATACACTTCATCACTGATAATAAAAATTCCAGTGTCTTTTACAATCTTTTGCAGGCTCCCGATATCCGCAGGCGTGAGTACGCGGCCACTCGGGTTATGCGGAGAATTAATAATGATGGCCTTCGTTCGTGGCGTTATAGCTGTTAAAACCTTTTCCCAATCAATATCATAACCCGGAAACATCAATGGTATACGTACCGGTACAGCCCCGTTTATGGTAATGTTATGCAAGTAGCTGTCATAAGCCGGTTCAAAAATAATGACCTCATCGCCCGGTTGTAAAATAGCGGTAAGTGCCGTATAGATTGCGTAGGTGCCTCCGGGAGTAATGGTAATTTCTGTATCAGGGTTTACGGGCTGACCATAAAGTGTTTCCGCTTTTTCGGCTATGCGTTCCCGTAAAGTCAGCAGTCCATTCATGTGCACGTACTGGTTATGACCAGCTACCATGGCAGCGCTCACAGCATCTATAAGCCGGCTATCCATGGGGTAATCCGGGAAGCCCTGGCCAAGATTAATGGCTTTGTACTGCTGAGCCAGCACGCTCATTTTTGTAAATATGGTTGTGCCTGCATCCGGCAAGCGGGAATGTATGGTTGGCTTCAAAATTTTAAATTGACAATGAGAGGGCGAAAATACAGTTTATGATACAGGAACCAAACGCCTTGTATTGTACTTCGGTCCGGGTCTCAAAAATTTCGGGATTTTTATCGTTTCTTTTGAAGAAGAAATGACAAACCCCAGCAAAGTAAACACCCATAAATAGTGGGAGAAAAAGTGCGTGAGGCTGTGGAAAATGGAAACATTCCGGCCGGGGATATTATTAACAGCACTTACAACGGCATCTTGTTTATTACCAAAACCAATATCCAGGTTCTTATACACATCAGAATTATAAAAAGCTTTCAGGTTATCGTTGTGCCCCTGCCAGTGGCGGTGCATCCGCTCTTCCAGGGTCATAACCGGTTCCTGGTTTGCATCCAGGAAATACCAGTAATTATGAAGGCGTGCTTCTATTGCAAAATGATGGGGGAAACCCAGGGTACGGTAATCAATATTATGTTTCCTGAGAAGGGAAATGGTCACTATCGCCTGTTGGCTGCAGGCTGCATTTGCATGATTCAAAATATCATCGGGTTTTACAATGCAGGAAAGATTATAGCCGATTATTTTTTCACCCAGCGCAGCTATCCAGTTTTCTTCCAGGCTATAATGTGAAAACCCATGGTAGAATCTTTCCGAAACAACATTTTCTGCCAGCAATAAATATTCAGGAGAGTGAATCAGGATTTTCTTTTCCGCGGCCAGGCTGTCTGTATATGCGGAAAGTTTATTTACTGTATTGAGCCGGGTAAGGGCGGGTACAAACTTTTCATTTCGCGGCAATTCATACCTGGTATTAATATCCCGTAGAATAAAATTTGGCAGGAAGAACAAGACACTAAGGAAACCCAACACCCATTTAAACATGTACCGGAATAATTCAGGATGATTACGGCCATATGGACGCTGGGAAAATAACGGTTTTACCTGCTCATATATTGTAGGTCACTGGCCTATCAGAGGTAACGATCGCCTTTATTTCGCTTTATTTCAGCAACATATTCCTTTAGTTCCTGTTCTTTTTCCTTTTTACAGATAAGGAGTACATCTTTTGTATCTACCACTACAAAATCATCTAGGCCCTGTAGCAAAACAAGTTTTTTATTATCTACATGCACCATGTTGCGGGTCGCATCTATCACCACCACGTTCTTGCCGGCCACGGCATTATCGAGGTAATCCTTTTCAAAATTTTCATACGCACTGGCCCAGGTCCCTAAATCGCTCCAGCCGAAAGAAGACGGAATAACATAAACATTTTCTGCCTTTTCCATAATACCATAATCAATGGAAATATTAATACATTGCGGGTATATTTTTTCAATAGCCGCTTTTTCTTTTTTCGTATTCAGTAATTGTTTTTGTGCATCAAATACTTCGTGCATCTCCGGCAGGTATTTCTCAAAAGCCTTGATGATATTTTTTACTTCCCATACAAAGATGCCGGCATTCCATAAAAAGTCGCCACTGGCAATAAAAGTTTTAGCCAGTTCCAGGTCTGGCTTTTCTGTAAAGGTTTTTACTTTAAAAATATTTTCACTTACGGCAAACGGTTCAAATTGAATGTAACCATAACCCGTATTAGGGTTGGTTGGTTTAATGCCTAATGTTAGCAGGGCTTTAATGTGGGAAGTAAACTGCAGGGCTTCCAGGCAGATACTTTTAAATGCTTCATTGTCACTGATGATGTGATCTGCCGGGGCGCAAATGACGTTGGCATTGGGGTTCAGGTCATGAATTTTATACGAGACATAAGCAATACAGGGAGCCGTATTTTTTCGTGAAGGTTCACACAATACGTTTTTAGCATCTATGTCCGGGAGCTGCTTCAGCACGATGTCTTTATAATCTTCTGCGGTAACGATGTAAATATTTTCTTTTGGTATAAATGCAGAAAAACGATCGTAAGTAGACTGAATGAGTGTGCGGCCGGTATTAAGAATATCCAGGAATTGTTTGGGATAATTGGTGCGGCTCATGGGCCAGAAACGGCTTCCAATTCCCCCGGCCATAATAGCTACATAATGATTTTTCACCATAAAGATCTGCGAATGGTCTTACATTCATTTTTTACATGATGCCTTCTTTCACCAGGGCATGTACGTGAATAATTCCGCAATACTCATTATCATTCATCACCACCAGCTGGCTGATGTTATTGGTTTGCATTTGTTGCATGGCTTCAGAAGCCAGGGAAGCGTTTTCAATCTTTTTAGGGTGGGCACTCATAATATCTTCTGCCAGTAAATGAGAAAAGTTTTCATGTTTTTCCAGCATTCTCCTGATGTCGCCATCTGTGATAATACCTGCCAGGCTTCCATCAGCTTCCAATACCGCGGCCGCACCCAGCCTCTTATGGGTAATCTCCATAATCACTTCCTTGATGTTGCTGTTGCGATAAACAACCGGCTTTTCCGATCCCAATAAAATATCATGTACCCGCAGGTATAGTCTTTTTCCTAATGCCCCGCCCGGGTGATAACGTGCAAAATCTCCCGTGTTAAAACCTCGTGCTTCCATCAGGCATATGGCCAGCGCATCTCCCATTACCATTTGGGCCGTTGTACTCGTGGTGGGAGCCAGGTTATTGGGGCAGGCTTCTTTTTGTATGGTTGAGTTTATGATGATGTCACATTGCTGTGCGAGGTAAGAATGTATGTTGCCCACAATGGCTATTAGTTTGTTTCCAAAACTTTTTACCAGCGGCGCCAGCACTTTTACTTCTGGGCTGTCGCCGCTTTTGCTAATAACAATAACCACGTCGTCCTGCTGTATCATGCCTAAATCTCCATGAATAGCATCGCCGGCGTGCATAAAAAGCGCGGGCGAGCCTGTACTGTTCATAGTAGCCACCACCTTTTGTGCAACAATAGCACTTTTACCTATGCCACTAATAACAATTCGCCCCTTGCAAGTGGCTAGTAACTGAACAGCATTTTCAAAATCATTGTTGAGAAATTCTCCCAGGCCAGCTATGGATTCTGCCTGGAGTCTGATGGTGTTTTTTGCGGATGATATGGCAGAATAAGCACTCATGGTGTGGAACGGGCGCAAACCTACTTTAAATACGGCATAATGCAAAGCCGCCGCTCATGTAAAACACATAACTTAATTCAATAATGTAGAAAATAAGTGCTATTTTAAGGAAGTTTTAAAAGATAGTTAAATAACCTTAACACTTAAAAGCAGGCCTTCATGTGTACTGGTTTTAAATGTTGATTGGTTAACTTCGCTGCCCTTTATGAAAATTTATTTCGATAAATAATATTCATAAATTTTTTATGTTTTAGATCATTTTCTATGCCTATTGTAAAATCAAAAGAACCAACCAAAAAGCCCGCTACCAAAAAGAGCCCGGCTAAAAAAGCGATTGCAGATAACCATCTTGAATCTAAACTGCAGGAGTATTTTGGTTTCAACAAGTTTAAGGGTCCACAGGAAGAAATTATTAAATCTTTACTGGGTGGAACAGATACGTTTGTTATTATGCCTACAGGTGGAGGCAAAAGCCTTTGCTACCAGTTACCTGCTTTAATGCTGCCCGGTGTGGCCATTATTGTTTCTCCGCTCATAGCACTTATGAAAAACCAGGTAGACCTGGTACGGGGTTACAGCAGCCAGGATGATGTGGCACATTTCCTAAACAGTACACTCAATAAAGGCCAGCAAAAACAGGTGAAAGATGACCTGGCGGCCGGTAAGACCAAGTTGCTTTACGTGGCACCGGAAACCCTGACGAAGGAAGATAATGTTGAATTTTTTAAATCTTTACCTATTTCATTTTTTGCGGTAGATGAAGCGCATTGTATATCGGAGTGGGGGCACGATTTCCGCCCCGAATACCGCCGCCTCCGGGAAATTATGGATATCATTAACCCGGACATTCCTATCATAGCCTTAACGGCTACGGCTACCCCAAAAGTACAAAGTGATATTCTTAAAAACCTGGGCTTGCGCAAACCGGCTATTTTCATTTCTTCTTTTAACCGGCCCAACCTTTCTTACGAAGTTTTACCCAAAGTAAATAAAGAACAGACGAATAAAAGTATTGTTCGTTTTATACAATCCCACAAAAACAAAAGTGGTATAATTTATACACTTAACCGTAAAACAACGGAAGAACTGGCAGCGATGCTGATGGCAAATGGCATTAAAGCCGTGGCTTACCATGCCGGGCTGGACAGTAAACTGCGGGCAAACCGGCAGGACCAGTTTCTCAATGAAGACATACACGTTATTGTAGCCACCATAGCTTTTGGAATGGGAATAGACAAGCCCGATGTGCGCTTTGTTATTCACTATAATATTCCTAAATCTATAGAAAATTATTACCAGGAAACCGGCCGTGGCGGGCGAGATGGAATGGAAGGCCGGTGTGTTTTATATTATTCACATAAAGATGTGGCCAAGCTGGAACATCTCATGCGGGATAAGCCATTGAGTGAGCGGGAAGTAGGTGCACAGCTCATTAATGAAACGGTTTCCTATGCTGAAAGCAGCGTTTGCCGCCGCAAGACTTTGTTGTATTATTTCGGCGAACCATTTGATGACAGCAAAAGCTGCGGACATTGTGATAATTGCCTGCATCCGAAAGAAAAAATTGAAGCTAAGGGAGATGCCGTGGTGGCCTTGAAAGCAATAGAATCCCTGGGTGAACATTTTATCATTGACTATGTCATCCATATTATTATTGGCAAAGCCACCCCGCAGGTAAATATGTACCGGCATGAAGCCCTGTCTACTTTTGGCAGTGGAAAAGATAAGGAGACGCATTTCTGGAGCAGCCTCATCCGCCAGTTATTATTGCATGGTTTGTTAGAGAAAGATATTGTGGAATATGGCCTGCTTAAAATTACCAAAGCAGGAAAAGCGTTTTTAAAGAAGCCGGTATCTTTTAAAATTGCACTGAATAATTTGTTTGAAGATGCCAATGCTGATGATGAAGAAGCTGAAGCCATGGCTGCGGCCCAGGGGGTTACAGATCAAAAATTATTAGAGCAGCTTAAACACCTGCGCAAAAAAGTTTCTACTGAAAAAAAGCTGCCGCCTTTTGTAATTTTCCTGGAAAGTTCCCTGGAAGATATGGCTACTATGTACCCTACCACAATACTGGAATTAGAAAAGATAAGTGGCGTGAGTAAAGGTAAAGCCATGCGGTATGGCAAGCCTTTCCTGGATATTATTGCAGCTTATGTGGAAGAAAATGAAATAGAACGCCCGGATGATTTTGTAATGAAGAGCGTGATGAACCGGAATAATAATAAAATATTTATTATTCAGAATGTAGATAAGAAAATTCCACTGGAGACAATTGCCAAAAACAAGGATTTAAAAATAGAAGAGCTGCTGGAAGAGATGGAAACTATTGTTGCCAGTGGTACCAAGCTCAACCTAAACTATGCTATTAATGATATGGTTGATGAATATGAGCAGGAAGAAATCATAGATTATTTTAAAAGTTGCGAATCGTCTTCACTTCAGATAGCCCAGGAAGAACTTGCAGAAAGTGATTTTAACTGGGAGCAATTAAAACTAATGCGAATTAAATTTTTAAGCGAATACGGCAACTAATGTTTCCGTGATTTGTTTATACCTTTATTACCCTGCCCCGGCAGGGTTTTTTCTATCTTTATTTTCTTCTAAAATTAATCTTATGCAGGTAAATGCTTTTGCTACAAAAGGCGCTGATGCGCCCCTGGCACCGTTTTCCATTGAACGCCGCGAACCCGGCCCGAACGAGGTGCTGATTGAAATTCTATATTGTGGAGTTTGCCATTCTGATATTCACCAGGCACGTAATGAATGGGGAAATTCTATTTTTCCCATGGTGCCTGGCCATGAAATTGTAGGCCGTGTAAACAGCGTGGGAGATAAGGTTTCAAAATTTAAATCAGGCGACCTGGCTGGCATCGGCTGTATAGTAGACTCCTGCCGGGAGTGTAATTATTGTAAAGAAGGCGATGAGCAATTCTGTACAAAGGGCATGACGGGTACGTACAACAGTAA
>JBDSWG010000021.1:0-7130 GCA_039926825.1 Ferruginibacter sp. | reverse complement strand
GTAGATATATTTTCGGCTGTACTAAGCGGGGCAAATTATGGCCCCTGGGTGCCACCTTTCCCAGCTTATATTCCCATGCCCACAGGCATGCCCGGGAAAGGTATTGGACATTTTTTCGGCGCTATGCGCATTGATGCCTTTCGCCCGGCAGAAGATTTTAAAAAAGATATGGATAATTGGATTCAACGCTTCCGCAGTGCAAAAGTGGCTGAAGGTTTTGATCGGGTAATCATACCAGGGGAGCCGGAAGTGGCCATGGAAAAAGAAAGACGTAAAAAAGGCATTCCCTTAAATGATACCGTGGTAACGGATTTAAAAATGCTCGCTGAAAAATTTTCAATTCTGTTTTAAATCTTTATGAAACGGGCGTTATTTCTATGCGCATCATCGTTGCGTCGCACACTTGTACAACATACCTCTATTGAGCAAGCTTCATCGATTTAAATCCAGTTTCATATTTTAATTTTATAAACGGGTATTAAAGATACCTTTAAGGCTTCCGGCATTTTCGCTCCTCACTATTCAATCGCCTCTTATTGCAAGATAATTTTGACCAGCTTATTAGCAGCTATATAGATACACAAGTTGGTACTACAGAAAATTTTCTTTCCCCGGCATTGTCCCTGGCCTTAACACAGCACCTTGATGATTTATTTACCAGGGAAAAATTTCATGCCGCCGGAACAGGAAAAGGTACCATAGCCTATGATACATCTTTCCGCAGGGATCATATTTACTGGCTGGACAGGGCACATGAAAATAAATCCGAAGATGCTTTTTTTGATGTAATGGATGCCTTTGTGGCGCACCTGAATGAAAGCTGTTATACAGGCATCAGCAGTTATGAATTTCATTTTGCCCGGTATGATAAAGACAGTTTTTATAAAAAACACATGGACCAGTTTAAAAGCAATGAGCAGCGCAAATATTCTATTATCATTTACCTGAATGTCGATTGGAAAACCGGAGATGGAGGTGAATTGTGCATATACCATGAAGATCGCATTCAGGAAATTGCCCCTCTGCTGGGAAAAACAGTGATGTTTAAAAGTTGTGACCTGCCTCATGAAGTAAGGCTGACGCATAAACCTCGGCTGAGTATAACTGGCTGGCTGAAGAGCAATTAATATCTGCGTGGTTAGAGGTTGTATGGAAATTCACCTGTTCATAATTCATCCGGCAGTTATTTGGCGCAGCCCTTAGCATAAAATACATTTGCAAAAAATATAATGGTTCAGTTATGAAAGTGATGAAATTTGGCGGCACCAGCGTGGGCAAGCCCGACCGCATGAAAGAAGTGGCAAAATTAATACAGGAAGATACAGAAAGGAAAATTGTAGTGCTGTCTGCCCTCAGCGGCACGACCAATGCCCTTATAGAAATCAGTGACCTGCTTGCCGCCAATGACCGGCATGAAGCCCGGCAACGCATCCAGGATTTGGAAAATCTTTACAGCGATTTTTTGGCAGAGCTCATACAAGATGAAACGCTTTTGCAGGAAGGGAAAATAATGCTCGGGGAGCATTTTGAGTTTTTATCTATCATCCTGAAAATATCCTTTAGCCAGGCCTTGCAGAAAGACATTATTGCCCAGGGAGAATTATTGAGCACCCGGCTTTTTTCTCTTTATCTCACCCAGGAAAAAGTTGATCACCACTTGCTACCTGCCCTGGATTTTATGACGCTGGATAGCCAAGATGAGCCGCAGGTAGGCACCATTAAAGTGAAACTTTCACAGATTTTACAGCGGCATAAAGAAGTGCCGATATTTATTACCCAGGGATTCATCAGCCGCAATGCCAAAGGCGAAGTAGATAACCTGAAACGCGGTGGAAGTGATTACAGTGCTTCCCTGATTGCAGCGGCTATTAATGCGAGTGTGTGTGAGATCTGGACAGATATAGATGGGATGCACAATAACGATCCACGGGTGGTGGAACAGACCCGTCCGATTGAGCAACTGAGTTTTAACGAGGCGGCGGAACTGGCTTACTTCGGTGCAAAAATATTACACCCATCCAGCATCTGGCCGGCACAGTACTTCAACGTACCGGTGAAACTGCTGAATACGATGCATCCAACGGCAACGGGTACCCTGATTTCTGAAGAAGCCGGGAGTACGGGGGTAAAAGCTGTGGCGGCAAAAGACAACATCACCGCGATAAAAATAAAAAGTAGCCGCATGCTGCTGGCCTATGGTTTCCTGCGGAAAATTTTTGAGGTATTTGAGAAATACCGTACGTCTATAGATATGGTGACAACTTCCGAGGTAGCCGTATCCGTTACCATCGATGATGACGTTTCCCTGAAACAAATATTAAGAGAACTGGAAGCCTTTGGTAAAGTGGAAATAGATACGAACCAAACGATAGTTTCCATTGTGGGAAATGAAATAACAGAAACGCCGGAAGTAATGAAACGTTTGTTTGAATCTCTCAATCATATACCCGTGCGCATGGTAAGCTATGGCGGCAGCCGGCATAATATATCCGTACTCATTCCACGGTCATACAAGGAACAGACGTTGCAGGCGTTGAATAAGGGTTTATTTGGATTGTAGAGATTTGAGGTTAGTTACCTGGCGATTGGCGATTCGGGCAGGGTTTCGAGTGTTGTTACCGGAGAATGGGGTAAGCAGAAAGCAATACATTTTTTGAGTCAAATTGGACTTTTTTATGCAATAAGATAAAATTTATTTTTGGAAGTAGTTTGTTTGGGTTATAGCTCGTAAATAATCCTATCTATTATTTCTTAGTTCTTCCAGGCGGGCAACATCCCAAAGGTCTTTAGGACGGCCAGACCTTAATTTGATATCTTTCAAAAATTCGTATGGGGCCATATAAAGGTCTATTTCACTTGACAGTTTAAAAATTATCATGCTTTTTTCTGCTTCGTCAAATGATATTTTTTCGTGTACGAAGGTTAAAATATCAATAACATGTGGCAGGGTACCTAGCGAACATATAAAGGGCAGTGTAAAATCCTCATTTTTTATGGATTCTATTTCAGATACACTATAACCCATACCATGTATCGTATCCAGGGAATTTTTTTTATTTTCATTAGTCGGAGCGATCCAAATATCCATATCTTCCGTAACCCTGTGGAAACCATAAAAGTTTACGGCATACCCTCCGATGCACAATTAGCGGAGTTTGTGTATTCCAGCGCATTTTAAAAAAAGGATAAATTCAGGATGCTCTATATCCATTAACCGTTGATTTTTTTATGGTTATTTTCCGGGGAGAGAGATCTGTAAATCCGGGGTAATTTTTTTTCTGTAAATCAAACAGGGATAACAGCCTTTCTGAATATCCAAGCCTATAGAAGTGCTGAAGAAAATACTTTTCCTGCTCTTCCACCGTGCTGAATATTCTAACTTCCCGCTTCATAATATAAAGGTAGAATTTTACCGAAGAAAAATAAAACAGGCGCTTACCATCTCACCTGCCTGCGTTTGTAGTTAACATTTTATATATATTAGATTCCAATCCCCAACTTCTTATAAACAAAACTCATCAGCCAGGCCGGACCGATTAATAGAAATTGAATGTCTTTGAGAAAAGATGGTTTTTTCCCTTCTATATTATGCCCGTAAAATTGACCTATCCAGGCTAATATGAAGATGATAATGGCGATAGCCCATAATGGGAAGGGAATATATTTTTCCATTAAATAACAACCTGCCAGGCAGATCAACCCAAAAAATAGCATACCTATTCCTAAACTTAAACTCAGCCTGAAGTAATATATCAGCACCATTACCAGGACGACAACGGCCATATTTAGTTGGAAACCTCCAACTACTAAAGGCAGTTTTATACTAAAGAACATAGCGATGAGTGAAAAGAAAATGGCGGGTACGCAGATCCAATGAATGAGTTCATTGGTTTCGTTTTGATGGCTTTCTCCATATTCATCCAGCCAGTATTGTATGGGCTTCATTATTTTTTTAAAATTTAAGAATTATTTTTTATATGAAAATCAATTAGTTATGTGAGATTTTTAAAATTATTTTTAAATAAATACAATTTAACAATCATTACGTACGTTAATGTAATGGTTTTTCATAGGATATTGGATTAATACGGGCTTTGATTTCTATCTAGGCCCCTTTTTTTTGTACCTACCTCAAGCCTTTGCTACTAATGTTGTTTTAATAAGGAAAGTTACCAGATGTCTCAGAGATATCATTTACTTTTTTGTACTGGCACAAAAAAGAAGTTTACATCCAGAGCCTTCAGATAAAAAACATTTAATAAAAATCCCAGGGATGTCATTTACTTTTTTGTACTGCTACAAAAAACTAGCAAAAAAAGTCAAAGATGTATAAATAAAACCAAAAATCTGCGTCCCCGGCTAAAATGAAATTGGCTCCAACTTCAGCTAAAAACCGGCACAGGTGCAACTTACCAGCAAGTAAAAATACCGGGCATTGATACCATTAATTTCATTTATAAACGCCAGTGACCCAGATTTTTTAAACGCTTTATTTATAAGGCCATTCGAAAAATTCATTTCGCCGGGCATGAGCGGAAGTTGAGAAGTCTAAGAGACATCATTTACTTTTTTGTCTTGACACAAAAAACTAACAAAAAAAGTCATGGCTGAATAGATAAAGCTAAAAATCTGTTTCACCGGCTAAAATGAAATTGGCTCCTGCCTCAGCTAAAACCCAGCTCAAGTGCAACTTACCAGCAAATAATAATCCCAGGCTTTGGTAACATTAATTTCATTTCTAAACGCCAGTGACCCATATTTTCTTAACGCTTTATTAGCCCATAAACAAAAAAACTCCCGGGTGGGAGTTTGATATTTTCAATAAATAATTTTTAATTATACAATCAGCATTGAATCTCCATAGCTGAAGAAACGGTATTTATCCTTGATGCCTTTTTTGTAAGCCTCCATCATAAGGTCGTAGCCAGCAAAAGCGCAAGCCATAATCAGCAGGCTGGTTTTTGGCAGGTGAAAATTAGTGACAAGGGCATCGGCTATATTAAAATTATATGGCGGGTGAATGAAATGATTCGTCCAGCCCTCAGAAGGTTTTAATAGTTTTTGCGCGGTATAACTGGTTTCCATGGCCCGCATGGTAGTGGTACCGATGGAGCATATACGATGATTCGTTTCCTTAGCCTTGTTTACAATGGCACAGGCCGTTTCATCTATATTATAATATTCCGCATCCATTTTATGTTTGCTCAAGTCTTCCACCTCTATGGGGCGGAATGTTCCCAGGCCGGTGTGCAGGGTTACTTCTGCAAAACGTACCCCTTGTATTTCCAGGCGCTTAATAAGTTCTTTACTAAAGTGAAGGCCTGCCGTTGGCGCAGCTACAGCACCTTCGTGCTTGGCATAAACGGTTTGGTATCTTTCTTTATCTTCTTCTTCCGGCTTGCGCTTGATGTATTTAGGCAGTGGTGTTTCACCCATAATGTCCAACATCTGGCGAAACTCTTCATCTGTGCCATCCCAAAGAAAACGGATGGTGCGGCCACGGCTTGTCGTGTTGTCAATAACTTCGGCTACCAGCTCATCACTTTCCCCGAAATACAATTTGTTTCCTACCCGGATTTTACGGGCTGGGTCTACTATTACATCCCAGAGTTTATTGGTTTTGTTCAATTCACGAAGAAGGAACACCTCAATTTTAGCACCTGTTTTTTCCTTACGGCCATACATACGGGCAGGAAAAACCTTGGTATTGTTCACGACGAAAACATCTTTGTCATCAAAATATTCCATGATGTCATGGAAATTTCGGTTTTCAATATTTCCGGTTTTGCGATGAACCACCATCATGCGGCTGTCTTCTCGTTTTTTAGTGGGGTGTTGGGCAATGAGGTTTAGAGGCAGGTCAAATTTAAACTGGGAAAGCTTCATGTAATAAACGGGGTTTAATGATTTTATCACATGCCGCAGTAAGCGGTGTTACGAAGATAGTCAGCCCTGCACCGGCAGGACATTTATCATGTTACGGCATGATTTTTAAAGTGGGCAAAGGTACTGGTTAATTTTCTATTGTTCAATTGTTAATTGTTAATTGAAAAGTGTCATGGTGTCATTGAGTCTATGAGTCAAGAGTCAATGACCATCATGCTTGGAAATAATGAATGGATTTTGTTTTAAGCATAGCTTCGAAGGTGCATAGCCGCAATGACTCAATGACCATTGACTTAATGGCTAATAGATTCATTTCAATGGCCAATAGATCTGCCCGGGATGGCCTCCAGCAACATCTGGGTGTAAGATTCTTTGGGGTTATTAAACACTTTATCCGCCGTTCCGCTTTCAATAATTTTTCCCTGCCGCATCACCATAATCCGGTCACTGATATAGTGCACTACGGCCAGGTCATGCGATATAAAAAGCGTGGTAAACTGGTGCAGGTCTTTCAGGTCATTGATGAGGTTGAGCACACTCGCCTGCACACTCACATCCAGGGCAGAAACACTTTCGTCAAAAACAATAAAGGAGGGCGCTAATGCCAGGGCACGGGCTATACAAATTCTTTGCCGCTGGCCGCCGCTGAACTGGTGTGGGTAACGGTTATAATGATCTTCCTGCAGCGACACCTGTCGCAGGAGGTCCATGGTTTTTTCTTTGCGCTGGCGATTGTTGTCTAAAAGATTATGAACTTTAAGGGGTTCTAATATGGCTTCGCCGATGGTGATAGATGGGTTTAAAGAACCATAGGGATCCTGGAAAACAATCTGGAAATCTTTGCGGTTTTTGCGCAATTGTTCCGGGCTGAGCGTCGCCAGGTTTTTACCTCCTAATTCTATTGTTCCTGAGGTCGGCTTAATAAGTTGCAGCAGGGCTCTCCCCAAAGTCGTTTTTCCGCAACCACTTTCACCAACCAGCCCCAGGGTTTCATTTTTATGAATGACAAAACTTACATCATCTACTGCCTTGAAAGCCGGAGCATCTTTACTAAAAATTTTTTTCCGCCCGGGATAAACAACACTAAGATGTTGCACTTTTAAAAAAGGTTCTGTAGTTATTTTAGCGGTATGGGGTAAACGTAAATCATTCCTAGGTGGCTCATCACCGGAAAGGAAGTCTGCTACCTGCGGCAAACGGTGTCCTTTACTGTTGGCAGCCGGCCGGCAAGCCAGTAACGCTTG
>JBDSWG010000020.1:0-8746 GCA_039926825.1 Ferruginibacter sp. | reverse complement strand
TACGGCCTCCAGCTTTTACTTCTTCATGGTCTATTACCATATTGCCTTCTACAATACGGTTTACTAACCGGCAATGAAGAGTAGGAACTTTTTCAATAAATTCATAATTTTTGCGCATGGCATCTTTTCCTTTTGTCTCCAGGGTTGCTGGTAATTTATAAATTTCTACATCCTCGGCATAAGGCTGTAAAAACGCTTCAAGATTGTGAGCATTATATGCATTCAGTTGTTGTTGTACCAATATTTCCGGGCTGTTTAATTGAAATGATTCCGGAGTATAAGGCACTCCTTTAATGATAACATCGTCTACCTTTCTCCAGTTCTCAATTCTTTCTAATGGGTTTGCAGACAACAGCACCATATTCGCTATTTTATTCTTTGAAACCGAGCCAAGGGTTTCTTGTTCACCGGTTGCCTTAGCTCCGTTGATGGTAGAGGCTTCCAGCAGCTGCCACATATTCATGCCGGCAGCCTGCATGGCTCTTAGTTCTTCAAAATAAGAACTTACGTGTTGCGTGCCGATATTGCCTGCATCCGTTCCCGTGGCAATCGTAACACCTGCGGATACCAGCCTGGCGAGGTTTGCATACATGATAGAATCTGTTGTTTTTACACGGCTTATTTGTTCCGGCGTTGACAGTAATTTTATATAACGAGCCGCCAGTACGGTGTCTGGCATGGGGTAGTTGATAACGGATGCTATGGCAAAAGGATCGCCCAGGCTTAATTCTTCTGTAGAGAAATGATAATTTCCGCCCAACATTTTATCGTAATTGCCCACGACAACAAGGGTAGGGCACAACACTGTATTTTTCTTCTTTAATAATTGAACAAATTCATTACTGATTATTTCATCATCTACACTATGCACCAGGAAATCTGCACCGGCTTCTACAGCAAGTTGTGCCGTAATGCGTTCAGTAGAGTGAACGGCTACCCGCAAATTATTCTTATGTGCTTCATCTATCGCTGCCTTTATTAATGGCAGATTTTTTCGTGCGCCTTGTTCTTTGTCTTTATCCAGCACGATATACCAGATTTTTATAAAATCTGCATGTAAGGGTATTTGTTTTTTTACAGCCGCCCTAACGCCCTCCTCTGTCGTCAACAATTCAAAAGGGGCCTCTTCTTTGTCTTTCAAATTTTTGTATGGTTCCGGAATATATGTCGTAAGTAAAGGCCCTGTTATTCTTATTTCCGGTGTTGCTGCCCTGTTACGGAAAGTATCCGCCTGTGCCAGGAAACGGTAGGAAGCACCCACATCAATCACCGAGGTGATGCCTGCATGTGCATAGCTCCTTAAAAGACTTTCCATATTTGCATGCACCTGTATTATTTGTTCATCATAAGGCTGGTACTTACGAAGATCAATTACATCCGGACGGGTAAAAATTCCTCCGCTTTGAAAAAAATGTATGTGCGCATCTGTGAAACCAGGCACCAAAAACTTCCCCGTGCCATCTATAACTTTTATTCCTTCCGGAATTGTTGCGAGTGCATTTTTTGTGACCGAAACAATTTTTCCCTGCTGGCACAGTACATTATATCCTTGCAGTAGTTGATGCTTTTCTACATCTGCAACCGTTATATTTTTTATATAAACCTGGCTATAGCTGCATTGGATGAAGCAAATAAAGCCGAGCGTAAATATCCATTTCATATAATATTTTTTATTAAGGTAATCAATTTATACCGGCACAAAAAATCCCACATTCTTCAGCCTTCCCTTGCCATACGATATGCAGGTAAATAACGATGCTTAGAGTATGTGTGCAAATCAATTGGTCTATTTTTTTACCTCGTAGTTTTAACCTTCCCTTTTTTACCAACAAACAAAAAGATTTTAGAAATTCTTGGTGGCAATATTTTGAGGAAGGGTGAAAAAGATGCCTTGCAAGCAGCCCGGGACCACTTTGCGAGTAATTTTTGCATAGAGGAATTTCGTAGCTATTGGACAAAATAACCATGGAGTTCACTGGTGAATTCACAGAGAATCCAAGGTGCATCGTGAAGTTTGTGTTTCTTACTTTGTACTATCTGTGGTAAATTCAATATGATATAAATGAATTTTTCTTGAAGTATCTTTATTATAAATTTTCCAAAGCCCCATGTCTTCCCTTACCATCACCACCATACAAACAAAGCTGCTTTGGGAAAACAAAGCTGCCAACCTGCAGATGCTGGAAGAAAAAATTGACAGCATACCGGAAAGAACAGAACTGGTGATCTTACCGGAGATGTTCAGCACAGGATTCAGCATGAACCCGGAAGCTCTGGCCGAAGACATGGAAGGAACAACACTGGCCTGGATGAAAGAAGTTTCGAATAAAAATAGGATAGCCCTCACCGGCAGTGTCATCATCAGCGAAGGAGAAAAATTTTACAACCGCATGATTTGGATGTTGCCCAATGGTGAATTTGGATTTTATGATAAACGCCATTTATTCGCCTATGCAAAGGAAAACGAGTACTATAGTTCCGGCAAAAAAAGATTGATAGCTTCGATAAAAGGATGGAAAATAAATTTGCAGGTTTGTTATGATCTCCGTTTCCCTGCCTGGAGTCGCCAGCAACTCTCCGAAACCGGCGAGCCGGAATATGACCTGCTTATTTATGTGGCCAACTGGCCCGCTGCCCGAAGCCATGCCTGGAAAACCTTGCTCTGCGCCCGTGCCATAGAAAATCAATGCTTCGTGGTGGGGGTAAACCGCGTGGGCAAAGATGGAAAAGATATTCATTACAGCGGAGACAGCATGGTAATAGATCCGTTGGGAGAAGTCCTTTATCATATGTCTGATGATGAAGATATTTTTACTATAACCCTGGAAAAAGAACACGTAAACCAGGTGCGCCAGAAATATCCTTTTTGGCGGGATGCGGATTCCTTCAACATTCAACCCTAAGTTATTTTATTTTAACCCCCGCATAAATACCCTGCAGCACCGTCTTCATTTTAAAGTCGACATTTTGCAGGAGCGCAGGATAATTAGGCGGTATAAATATGTCTGGTAAAACGCCGGTCCCTTTAAAGAGCACGTGTTTATATTGCACCAGGCGAAACAGGGGCAGGCGCATGCGCAGGCCAGTGTGCGGTAGTGTAACATCCGGAATCATAATGCCATTATTGCCATACCAGCCACCGCCGGTTTCTTCGCCGGCAATAATAATATTGTCCTGGGCTTTTACCGCATTGCAAAAAAGGCTGGAGGCAGAAAAAGTAATACCAGTGGTAAGCACGTACACGGTACCGCTATAATGATTGTTTTTCTTGGGCTCATAGAGTTTTTTTTCCAGGTGGCTGAGGTGGTATTGGCCGTCACTTTTTTTATGAGCAATAAACCAGAGTTCGATATTGTTTAAAAAATGCCCTTTTATATATTTTGTGTAGGGTGAAAGGCAGCGGCTGTTGGTTGTAAGCGTATCCGCCACTTTAAAGGGCTGGTGGCTGATGTAGCGTGTAAGCAACGTGGATAGCCCGACTTTTCCGCCTCCATTTAGGCGTAGATCCAAAATCATATTTTCAATTTTCTTCTCCCGCATTTCCCGGAAGGATCGTCGCCAGAAGCGGCGTAGCTGGCCATTGCTGAAACTGTTCAGGGTCATTACGGCGATTTTTCCTGTACTGTCATAGTCCAGGGAACGGTATCGCTTCAGGCGTTTCTCTTTAGGGACTTTAGGTTTTTTAGGCTTCTCAATTTTTGCGAGGCTATCCTTTTTAAGTGAATCTTTTGGAGGAAACCAGGCCTTCACTTTCGCCATGGCTGGGTTACCGGCACTATCTATATAGTTTACTTTGTAAGTTGAATCCAGGCCATAAATATTGCGATGGAAGTAAGGAAAATTTCCGCTCAGGCGCATGTAATTTACATTTTCTGCATGGCCATCTTCCGGCAGGAAAGAAAAAATATGAGAAATCATGTCCGCATTATTCACCCCGTTGATGGCGGTCACTAAGGTACCTCGATTAAAAATACTATCCTTGCGGTTAAGGTTTGCCGTTACTGCCATAGTATCATTCCACACTTTAAAATATAATGGAAAAGAAGGTTGCCGTTTTCCTTCTGCCCAGCGGCTGTAAGGTTTACTCATGCTCAGGCTGGTATGGCCGCAATGAATTTTATCTACTACCGGGGCCAATATCTTCCAAGCAAACTGCAGCTCCGTCATGCTGTCTTCTATGGCGGCATAATATTGTGCAAAATATTGATCCATGCTGTCTTTTGGAGTGTACCAATACAGGCTGGGATGTTTTGCTTCCAGGATGTTCTGCAGGAGGAGGAAATCAGATTGTAAACTGTTCCGGGGATACTTATGAGTAGCCGCATTGTTTTTCGTTACTGTACAGGCAGGCAGAAACGGCAGCAGTAAGAAAATGAAAACAAGCGGTTTCAGCATGAGTAAGGAGAACAGTATGAAGCATTAAAATTAACCATTAAATTTTGTTTGCCGGGCCAGGAGACTATCATAGAATTGCCATTTATCAATAAACATCTGCGCCTCATCATTTCTGGATAATAATTAGCTTAATTTTAAAACCCAAACTTAAAGTACATGAGGATGATTAAAACGTTGATGACAGCCCTGGTAGTATTTGCCTTGCAAAATATACAGGCACAGGAAACTAAAACCAATACCGCAGATTCCGTAAAAGATCTTTCAATGAGCGGGCTGAAATTCCGCTCCGTGGGCCCGGCGCTCACCAGTGGCCGCATCATCGGCATAGCAGTAAATCCCAATAACAAAGCGGAATATTTTGCGGCCTCCGGCCATGGCTCCCTCTGGAAAACCAGCAACAACGGGGCCTCCTGGAAAGCCGTTTTTGACGGGCAGAAATCTTATTCCATCGGTGCGGTTACACTGGCACCTTCCAATTCAAATATAGTCTGGGTCGGCACCGGTGAAAATAACAACCAGAATAATGTTATTTATGGCGATGGCGTCTATAAGTCTGAAGATGGCGGTAAGAGCTGGAAAAATATGGGCTTGAAAAATTCTTCCCAGGTTGGTGGAATTGTAATAGACCCTGCCGATCCGCAAACGGTTTATGTAGCGGCCTATGGTTCTTTGCGCACTTCCGGCGGTGAACGGGGAATTTATAAAACCACCGATGGCGGCAAAACCTGGCGCCAGTCATTATATGTAAGCCCATACACTGGTTTTTTTGAAATACATATGTCCCCGGCAAATTCAAAAATATTATATGCCGTCGCTCATCAGCGCCAGCGCAATCTTTATAGCGGCGTACGTGGGGGTCCGGAAACGGCTATTTATCGCAGCCTGGATAGTGGTGCTACCTGGGTAAAATCTGTGAGCGGTTTACCCGCTGAAGATATGGGCCGCATTGGCCTGGCCATATCACCCGTAAAGCCCGATATATTATATGCCATCGTAGAAGCAAAAGATGCCGGCGGGTTTTATAAAAGTACCGATATGGGAGCGAGCTGGACGAAACAAAGCAGCTACGTTTCTGCGTACCCGTTCTATATGAATAAAATTTTTGCGGACCCTGCAGATGTAGACGTGGTGTACAGTATGGATGTTCAAAACAAAGTAACCCGGGACGGAGGAAAAACCTGGACCAACCTGGGAGAAAATTTTAAACACGTAGATAACCACTGGCTCTATATAGATCCGCAGAATACACAGCACATGCTATCGGGCTGCGATGGCGGCGTATATGAAACCTGGGATGGCGCTAAGGCCTGGGATTTTAAAGCCAACCTGCCCATTGCGGAAATTTATAAAGTTTCAACAGATAATGCGTTACCCTTCTATAACGTTTACGCAGGCACGCAGGACAACAGCAGCTTTGGTGGGCCCAGCCGTACGCTTAACAGTTCCGGCATTACCAACAGTGATTGGTTTTTTACCACCGGTGGCGATGGTTTTGAAACGCAGGTAGACTGGAAAGATGAAAATATAATATATGCACAATCGCAGAATGGTGGCCTCGTGCGTTTTGATCGAAAGAGCGGCGAACGCCTCAGCATCCGCCCGATGGAATTGATAGATTCCGGTTACCGTTTCGACTGGAGTTCTCCCCTGCTCATCAGCCAGCATAATAATAACCGGTTGTATTTTGGTGCCAATAAAATTTTCCGGACGAATGACCAGGGCAGCACCTGGGATCTCATCAGCCCCGACCTTACACGTGGTGTTCCTTCTAAAATGCAGAAGCTTATGAACAGGAGCTGGAGCATAGACGAACTGGCTAATAAAGGCAGCATGGGACAGATAACTACAATAGCCGAATCGCCGCTGGACCAAAATTTAATTTATAGTGGCTCCGGCGACGGACTGTTATATATAACGACTAATGGTGGCCAGAGCTGGCTGGTTTCAGGAAGTTTGCCGGGCCTTCCGGAATATGCCCGCGTAAGTAGTATAGCGTTGTCAAACTTCAGTAAGAATGTGGCCTATGTGGCGTGTGAAAATTTTAATGGAGGAATTTACAAGCCTTATTTATTTAAAACTTCTGATGGCGGTAAAAGCTGGACAAACCTTAATGGTAACCTGCCCGATTTGGGGAGCACATACGCTATCGCGGAAGATTTTGTAAACCCTTCGTTACTGTTTGCCGGAACGCAGTTCGGCGCCTGGTATTCTGTAAATGGCGGAACAAAGTGGGTGCAACTAAAAAATGGCATTCCCCCGCAGGCCGTAACCGATATTGATATTCAAAAAAGAGAATCGGATTTGGTGATTTCTACTTTTGGCCGCGGTATTTTTATCATGGATGACTATTCTGCTTTACGCAGCATTTCCAAAGAGAACACGAATAAAGATGCATATATTTTTCCGGTGAAAGATGCCCTCATGTATATAGAAGCAAGGCCTTTCGTTTACCGCGGTAAAGGCTTCCAGGGCGAAAGTTTTTTCACTACGCCTAACCCGGAACCGGGCGCTGTGTTAACTTATTTTATAAAGAACGATTACAAATCGCTGGAGAAACGCCGCCGCGATTTTGAAAAAGAAAAACAGAAAAAAGGAGAAGATATTGACATTCCTGTTTTTGATTCACTGCGCAAAGAGCAAAATGAAATAGAACCTTACCTGCTCTTTACCATAAAAGATAATGAGGGCAATATTGTGCGTCGTTTAAGAAGAAATATTAACCAGGGCGTGAACCGGGTAACCTGGGATTTTCGCTATCCTTCTACCCAGCCCATTTCTATTTCTAACAATGAAGAATTTCTTCCCTGGAGTGAGGACACCAAGGGTTTTATGGCAGCACCGGGCATGTACACCGTGAGCCTTTCTAAGTTTGATGGTAAATCATTCATAGATATGAATGCTTCGCAGAAATTTAAAATTGTTCCTTTAAATAATAAATCTATTTCGGGCGGAGATATGGCAGCCATGCAGGTTTTCAATAAAAAAGTGGCCGAACTTGGGCGCTCTGTTAATGGTGCCGATGCTTATATAAACGACTTGCAAAAGAAAATACCTTATTATAAAAAAGCGGTTTTAGAAACGCCCGGCATGCCGGCTGATAGTTACCAGAAAGTGCTGGCTTTAGAAAATAAGTTGAAAGAAACGGATCGGAAATTAAATGGCGACAACCTGCGTGCAAGATATGAATCTGTAACACCCATTTCTTTACGCGGGCGTATTGGAAATATTTCGGGGGCGTTGATGAATAGTACGGTGGGGCCTACCGTAAATCAACAACAATCACTGGATATTGTTACGGGCCAATTTGAAGGTATTCTTTCGGAACTCAAAAGTTTGGGCATGGAGGTAGATGCGCTGGAGAGAGATTTGGAAAAATACCATGCGCCCTATACGCCGGGTCGTTTACCGATCTGGAATAAATAAAATTGTATGGTGGAGGGAATTATTCCAGGTGATTCCATCCCTGGGCCACCAATTCATGTGTATTGCCGGAGCGGGTAATGATTTTTTTCCCTTTATCCACTTCAGTCATATACCCGATAATGGAGATTGCTGGGTTGAGTTTTATTTTTTCAAAATCATCCTGCGCTACGGTGAAGAGAAGTTCATAATCTTCTCCGCCGCTCAGGGCACAGGCGGTAGGATCCAGTTGTAGTTTGTAAGCAAACTCACGGGCTTCTTCATTAAACGGTATTTTATCTTCATACAACACGCACCCGGTTTCGCTTTGTTTGCAAAGGTGCAGTAAGTCGCTGCTGAGGCCATCACTAACGTCTATCATAGACGAAGGCATAATGCCTTCTTCAGAAAAATAATCTATTATGTCTTTGCGGGCTTCGGGCTTCAGCAAGCGCCCCACTATGTAAGCCTGGCCTTCCAGGTCTGGCTGGGCACCAGTATCTTCAAAAATTTTCTTTTCTCTTTCCAGTAACGTCAATCCCAGGAAAGCAGCACCCAGTTCCCCACTTACACAAATTAAATCTGCCGCTTTAGCCGTGTTTCTTTTTACAAAACTATTCGGCGTTACCTCACCAATGGCCGTTACATTAATAATAAACCCTTTGTTGCTGCTACTGGTATCTCCGCCTACGAGGTCCACGCCATATTTTTCACAGGCAGCATATACGCCTTCGTAAAATTCATTTAATGCTTCTAAACTAAAACGGTTGCTGAAAGCAAGGCTCACGACAATCTGTGTGGGCGTTGCTTTCATAGCATAAATATCACTTAGGTTTACCACTACAGATTTATAACCCAAATGTTTCAGTGGTGTATAAGACAAATCGAAATGAATTCCTTCCAGCAGCAGGTCCGTACTGATGACTGTTTGTTTACCAAAATGATCAATGAC
>JBDSWG010000019.1:0-4193 GCA_039926825.1 Ferruginibacter sp. | reverse complement strand
ATAATTTTCATCCAGTCCCAGGTATAAAGCTATAGCCTGCAGGAGTGCGGTACCGGATTTTTCAAACGCCCGGTAAGCATTTTCAAAAGTAGCATTGAATTTACCTACCTCGCCCACTTGTACATTGTCAGGATATTCTTCATCTTTAAAATTATCCCGCGGCACCTGGCCATACTGGAAAAACTCTTTCAGATCCGGCGCATCACTGCCTTTGGCGTGTTCCTTTCCAAAACTGGTATAACCACGCTGGCCGGCAAGTTCCACAATTTCATAATTTTTTTTATGGTCCAGGGGCAGCGAAAAAAATTCCTGCACATATTTGTACAAATCTGCAATGAGTTCATCCGGCACTCCATGATTTTTTACTGCCACAAAACCTACATCTTCATAAGCGTTTCCCAACGCCTGTACAAATGCTGCTTTCTTATCCAGATCCCCGCTTAAAAAATCTGCGAGGTCCACTGATGGTATTGCCATATAAAATGATTTAAGACCTGAAAAATTACAAATAAAATAAATAACAACAAGATCTGATATTCCAGCTTTTAGAAAAACTTATAATCCAAACCGGGCACTGATTTCCAACATACGGTCTATAGGTTTCTTTGCCGCCAGGCGGATGTCCTCATCCATATGTATTTCCGGCAATTCATATTTCATGCAGAGATAGAGTTTTTCCAACGTGTTGAGCTTCATATATGGGCAATCATTACAGGCACAGGCATTATTGGGGGGTGCTGGTATAAAAGTTTTATGTGGGGAAGCCTTTTGCATCTGGTGCAATATACCCGATTCAGTAGCTACTATAAAGCTCATGGCTTCATTTTCCTGTGTGTAACGGAGTAATCCTGTCGTACTCCCTATAAAGTCTGCCAGCTCCAGCACAGCCTCTTCACATTCGGGGTGCGCTATAACTTTAGCCTCAGGATGCCGTATTTTTAATTTGGTAATTTTTTCCCGGCTGAAAATTTCATGAACCATACAGGCTCCATTCCACAAAACCATATTCCGCCCGGTTTTTTTATTGATATAAGCCCCCAGGTTTCTATCGGGTGCAAATATGATAGGCTGGTCTTCCGGCAGGCTTTCCACAATTTTTTGTGCATTACTGGAGGTACAGATAATGTCGCTTAAGGCTTTCATTCCCGCACTACAGTTGATGTAGGTAATCACAAGATGGCCCGGATGTTTGTCCTTAAAAGCTTTGAACAATGCCGGCGGGGCAGAATCACTGAGGGAACAGCCGGCATTCAAATCCGGCAGCAATACTTTTTTATGCGGGTTAAGGATCTTGGCCGTTTCTGCCATAAAGTGAACCCCGGCAAAAACTATAATGTCAGCTTCCGTGCGCTGGGCTTCCTGCGAAAGACCAAGGCTGTCACCAATATAATCTGCCACATCCTGTATATCCGGTTCCTGGTAATAATGCGCCAGGATGATGGCGTTTTTTTCTTTTTTCAATTTTTCAATTTCTGCAAACAGATCCAGGGTCGGGTCCAGGTCAACGTCCAGGTAGCCTTTTTTTTCGAGCGTTTCTACTGCTGCACCAATGTGTATATCCTGCATAATATGTATTAATACTATTTATTTATATAAAATCCCTATTACTATTAGGGCTGTGGATATGTGGGAATTAATAATTTCCAGCTGTTGTAAAGTTAAAATGTTTGTTTTATCCACGCGTATACACTTTTAATCCACAATCAGAATTCGCTTTATATGCCTCTGAAATATAAAAACCTGCCTGTCTTTCAACATATGTGTACAACAGCATGACTGTAAAAAAAAGAGACTCATTTTTTTAAAATTCCTGTGAATTGGAGTCGAACAAAATGAGTAAAAGTTGCCTGTTTTAGATTTTCTCGAAATATCATTCAAATTACCATCCAATTATGCCCAATCGTTTTTTAAGCTTGCCCGGCTTTATCCACCAGATAATGGGGTTATACAGCGAGACTGTGGAAAACCGTGATTACAGATTTTGTACCGACCCTTTTATCAACCATAACCTATTGTGAAAGTTCGCACCGGACAAGCATTTTATCGGTTTTCCACAATTTGTTGATATAGTTTTTTACCCTATTTTTGCCGTCCAAAATTAATTATAACCACAATGCAAATTATTCAAGGAATTCGTGATAAAGGTGCTGCCATCGTAATTGTTGTCATTGCGCTCAGTTTAATTGGATTTATTTTAATGGATGCAAAACAAGGGAGTAATAAATTATTCAGCAGTTTTAATTCCAATGTGGGTAAGGTAAATGGTGAAGCCATTGAACAATCTTACTTTAATAAACGTGTGCGCTTTTTAGAAAGCCAGGAAGAGCAAAAAACCGGCCAGCGCCCTACGGGAACACGCAGCCAGCAGATAAGGGAGCAAATGTGGAACCAGGTAGTGGCAGAAAAAATATTTTTTGCGGAAGCTGCGAAGCTGGGCATTGACCTCACTTCAAAAGAACTTTCTACTATACTATTAAGTAGCGACCCTTCTAACCCCTTTATGCAGCAGGGCCTTGCAGACCAGGCCACCGGCCAGTTAGATGTAGCCAAAGCGCAGGAAGCATTATCTAATATTAAGAAATTTAAAGGTGAGCAAAAGGAAATTGTGAATGCTGAAATTGTAGACCCAACCCGGTTAAACAGTGTTGTTTCTAAATACAGTGGTTTACTTTCAGCAAGTGCTTATTACCCTACCTGGCAGAAAGAAAAGGAGCAAAAGGAAAATAAAACCTTTGCAGCAATTTCCTACGTCTCCATTCCTTTTAATGTAATTTCTGATAGCAGCATCACGGTTACGGATGCGGATGTGAATGCTTACGTAAAAAAGAATAAAGATTTATTTAAGCAGGATGCCGGCCGCATGGTATCTTATATAAGCTTCAGCCAGTTGCCTTCCCGTGAAGACAGTGCCCGCGTAAAAGCTTACCTCGATGAATTAAAATCTTCATTTACAACAGACAGCAATGCACAGGCATTTATCGCCCGGAATACTTCAGTAATAGAATATAATGATGAGTATTTGCCAAAAGCAAAAATTCAAACAACACAAATAGATAGCATCAGTCGCCTCCCTTTTGGAACGGTATATGGCCCTTATGTTGACAATGGCAATTATGTACTGGCAAAAGTTCTGGGTTCCAAACCTTTACCTGACAGTGTAAAGGCCCGCCATATTCTAATATCTCTCAATGATGAAAAAGGGCAACCTATGCGTTCTGATTCTTCTGCTAAATCGCTTGCTGACAGCATTCTCGCCGCAGTAAATGCCGGTGCAGATTTTGGTGCCCTGGCGCTTAAATATTCTTCAGATGGCAGTAAAGACAAAGGCGGAGACCTGGGCACATTTGGTTACGGACAGATGGTTCCGGAATTTAATGAATTTGCTTTTAATAAGCCTGCCGGCTCCCGCGGTGTGGTAAAAACACAATTTGGTTACCATGTATTGGAGAATATTAGTCAGAAAGATGTAAAGCCCGCTTATAAAGTAGCGTTGCTGGCTAAAGAAATTACCCCCAGCGATGTAACCATAAACAACGCAAGCCTGCAAGCCACCAAAGCTTCGGCAGAGGCAGATCGTAAGGCATTAGAAAAATATATAGCTAAGAATGGCCTGCAGATGGTGCAGGCACCTACTATCGTAAAGGAAAATGATTATTCTATTGGCAGTTTACAGGATGCCCGCCAGGTTGTTCGCTGGGTTTTTGAAGCAAAAGAAGGCAATGTAAGTGAACCATTTAGTGTAGGTGATAATTTCATCGTGGCTACGGTAGATAAAATATATAAAGAAGGAGTACAAGATGCTACCACTGCCCGTAGTGGTGCGGAAGCCATCATTCGTAAAGAGAAAAAAGCAGACATCATTAAAGGCAAACTAGGTACAAACCCTACTTTACAAGCTGCCGCCTCAGCCTATAGCCGGGAAATTTCTTCAGTAGGTGCAGATAGCAGCGTCACCTTTAATGCCCAAATTATCAACGGCCTGGGTATTGAGCCCAAACTCATTGGTGCAGCTTTCAATAAAGCCTACCAGGGTAAACCTTCACCCGCATTCGCAGGCACCAACGGAGTATATGTAGTTCAGGTAAATAGTTACGGTATTAAAAATGCAGATTCACCGCAGGAAGCTGCTGATAAAATTAGTAGCCGCATGACTGCCCTGCGTAGCCAGATAAATTCCTGGTACGAAGGACTGA
>JBDSWG010000018.1:0-4528 GCA_039926825.1 Ferruginibacter sp. | reverse complement strand
AAGCAGAGATTCTAATTATTGATGATGAGCCGCAAATCAGGAAATTGTTAGACATCACACTCCAAACAAACGGTTACCTGCCCAAGGCAGCTGCAACCGCCAAGGAAGGATTGGTTATGGCTGAGAACCACCCACCTGAATTGATATTATTAGACCTTGGATTGCCGGATGATAGCGGGCATAATGTATTGAAAAAACTAAGGCTGTGGTACACAAATCCTGTCATTATACTTTCTGTTCAAAAGCGTGAAGAAGACATCATTAAAGCCCTGGATAATGGTGCAAACGATTACTTATCTAAACCATTTCGGACAGGTGAATTATTAGCCCGTATCCGTTCGTCATTACGAAGTATAAACACTGAAGATGGAGATACAGTTATAAACATAAGAGATTTAAAAGTTGATTTTACAACCAGGTCGGTATGGCGGCAAAATCAATTAGTAAAACTTACTGTTACAGAATACAACCTGCTTGCACTTTTTATTAAAAATGAAGGCAAAGTACTCACCCATCAATATTTGCTTAGGGCCATTTGGGGCCCTGGCTATATTAATCAATCCCAATACTTACGTGTTTTCATAGCACAGATAAGAAAGAAGATTGAAGAAGATCCGAACAGGCCCGAATATTTATTAACCGAAGCAGGTGTGGGCTATCGTTTTATTAATAATGTTTTTTGAATTAGCAGACAGCAGTGATAGCTTTTATAAAGGATTCACTGCTTGCCCTATCTTGCCTACAAAATTATTGTATGAATGGAACAAACAGGAGCGATATTAAGCCGGGCATGCTGGTAAATATTATTTTGAAAAAAGACCAAAGAAATGGCACACTCACGGAAGGCGTTGTAAAAGATATTCTCACCAGCGCACCCAAACACCACCGGGGTATAAAAGTTAGGTTAGAAGACGGGCAGGTGGGCCGTGTACAAGAGATTACGGAAGATTGAAGTGTTTTTTTATAAGAAGAATAACGCTTATAATTATTACCTGCTTTATCTTGAATTTTAAATAAATCATTGCTGTTGCTATAGCTGGCAAATAATAAAAATCAAAATGTTTTAATATGCTTCTTATCACAGGCTGAGCTGCTCCCCTTTTGAGTTATTATGAAATTCTGAACTTTTATTTCTTTCATGCGTTTTATAATACATAACATAAACACAATTTGAAAATCTTGCTCACCGGTGCTACCGGTTATATTGCCCGGCGGCTGCTTCCGGAATTGCTTGCAGCCCATCACTATGTCTATTGTTGTGTGCGGGACAAAGGCCGATTTGATCTTAAAAAATTTGAAGATCCCGACATCTCTGTAATAGAAGTAGATCTTTTACGGGAAGAAACATTGCAAAACATACCGGAAGACATTGATGTAGCTTTCTACCTGGTGCACTCTATGAGTACGAACGCCGGCGATTTTGAAAAAATGGAAGCCAGGTCGGCAGAAAACTTTAAATACAGGATGGCCCAAACCCGAGTTCAACAGGTAATCTACCTTACCGGCATTGTAAATGAAAGCAACCTCTCCAAACATCTTCAATCGCGGCTGCAGGTTGAGCATATTTTAAAAACAGGGCCCTACGCATTCACGGCGCTGAGGGCGGGAATAATTGTTGGCTCCGGAAGTGCTTCTTTTGAGATTATTCGTGACCTCGTAGAGAAACTACCGGTTATGATTACACCGAAATGGCTGAATACAAAAACGCAGCCCATTGCCATCAGGGATGTAGTGGCCTATTTAAAAGGTGTGATAAATTTACCTGCGGCTTTCAACGAAAGCTTTGACATCAGCAGTGGCGAAGTATTTACCTACAAAGAATTATTATTAAAGTTTGCGGATGTGCGTGGGCTTAAAAGAAAAATTATTGTCTTGCCTGTTTTGACGCCCCGTATCTCTTCTTACTGGCTGTACTTTGTTACCTCTACCAGCTACCAGTTAGCGAGGAACCTCGTGGACAGTATGAAAGTAGAAGTTATTGGCAAACCCAATGATCTCGGAGACCTCCTGCACATTATACCTACCCCTTACGAAAAGGCCATTGAACTTGCTTTTGTAAAAATTGAAAATGACCAGGTACTTTCCAGCTGGAAAGATGCCGCCACGAGCAACATCTTATACGAAGGCGTCACGATACATTTACAGGTACCGACCAAAGGAACGTTTAGGGATAAACGAAAAAAGAAAGTGACAGACGTACAAAAAACCCTGGATAAAATCTGGCGCATTGGTGGCAGCCAGGGCTGGTATTATGGAAAATGGCTCTGGGGGGCACGGGGCCTGCTGGACAAGCTGGTGGGTGGTGTGGGCCTGCGCCGCGGAAGAAGAAGCCCGACACAACTGTTCCCGGGTGATTCGCTGGACTTCTGGCGGGTGCTCATTGCCAGCAAAGAAGACAGGCGGCTATTGTTGTATGCAGAAATGAAACTGCCTGGTGAGGCCTGGCTGGAATTTTTTATAAATGAACAAAATGAGCTGGAACAGACTGCCACCTTTCGGCCGCTGGGCCTAAAAGGCCGATTATATTGGTATGCCGTTTTTCCTTTTCACGGTTTTATTTTTAAAGGTATGCTCAATGCCCTCTGTGCCTGACCCATTAGGCCGAAAGAGATCATCAGAATGTTTGATGACGCCAGAAAGGTCGGGCACCTTCAAATATATTTTTGCAGATATTTACACTATACTTATACTCAGTATATTTGGTTAAGGATGGATATTTCTTCACCTAACTTAAATTGATGGCGAACAAGTAATTTCAACACCCGGAATAAATTTTGTCATGAAAATATTGATTATCCTACTCGCATTCCTGAACGGAGGCTACATGTTGTTTGACGGATTATTTGTTATGATTAAAGGAAAATATTTCGGTCCTGCTAAACCCGGGCCCTGGGCGAATTTATTCTATAAAATGAATATTAATGTATTCAGGATGGGTCCTTTATTTATTGTTTTTGGCTTATTGTGGTTGGCCTGGATTTATTCGCTATGGACAAACCAACACTGGAGCTATCACTTCGGACTTGTATTAGGTGTTCTCACGCTGTGGTATTTTCCGTTTGGAACCTTATTTTCATTAATCATCATTGGAACGTTATTCTTTGCAAAGAAGAAATTAGGATTATAAATTCCAATTCAATTTTCTCGAAATATCATGATAACTCAAATCATTCGGTTTATAAACATCATTGTAGTAGCCTTGCTGGCAGGAACGAGTTTTGGAATATGGGTAGGGTTGAATCCAGCGGGTTATTCGGCGTCAACATACATTGAGCAACAGCAGCATCTTGTTCGCTCCCTTCAGCTTTTATTGGTCTCGCTGGTAATCTTTGCAACACTCGTAACCATTGTTTCTGCTATACTACAGCGGAAAAACAGAAAAATATTTATTGCTTTGATATTCGTTGCATTATTTCTATTATCATGTATCATAATAACACGATTTGGCAACCTGCCCATTCAAAAAGAAATGTTGACATGGAATGCGTCTTCAATCCCCGAAAACTGGACAACGCTACGGGATAAGTGGTGGACATTTCATGTTATGCGGACTATTGCGGAGTTAATTGCCCTGGTGCTTGTTGCGTGGACAAGTGTTCAAAAACCACTAATAAAAAACCATATGTAGAAAAGAAAACTGCAGTATGAACTTGTGTGCAATTCTGTTGAAACAGAAAATTATCAGTAAATTTTATGGTTATGACGGTTATATTTTTTGCTTCATTTTCAAAAAGCAAATTCGTAATGTTTATCCTTGCCTTACTACCTTGCGTAAAGCAGGCAATTAATAGTATAAAGTAAAAATTAAAATATTCCCGGTTTAAAACGGAAAATTAAAATGACACTTACAGATTGGATAGGCTTTATAGGTGTAACTATTTTATTGGTTGCATTTTTTCTAAACCTCAGGGACGTTACTAAAAAAGAAAGTTTCGCCTACCTGCTCTTAAACGTAATTGGAGCCGGCCTTGCATGCCTGGCTTCTGTCTTTTTAAATTACCTGCCATTTATTATCCTGGAAGGCTGCTGGACGATTGTTTCTGCAATAGGACTTATACAATACCTGGTACGAAAAAACCAACGCGGGAATCAGTAGCTGAAGAAACAAAAATAAAATAATAAATTAGAATAATCTTCCGGCGATAATGGAAAAGTAGCAGTCCCTCCCTTCTTTCTCCTACCTGTGGCGAAATATTATTTTAGACCATAACAATACCGGCAAAAATCATTGCTGTGATGTACACAGAGGATAATAAAAAGCACATCAGGCCCAGCTTAAGGCCAAGTGTTAACCCATTTTTTCCTGTCGTCATAAGGCCGCTAAAAGTTATAGCGTAGTATATCATAAAGACTGTCATAAAAACCGTAATGGAATAGCTGCCGGAGTTGGTGAGGAGATATTTTACAAGAGAAAAAATGCTTATGACTACCAGGAGTACATTAAGCTGCGCCGCCAGGAATGTATTGATGAAGATGTGTTCCCAGAAATTATATTTGTTTTTGCGAAACACCAGCCACGTAATAACCC
>JBDSWG010000017.1:0-6211 GCA_039926825.1 Ferruginibacter sp. | reverse complement strand
CTAATTACTAACCCCTACCTTTTGTCCTCCCAAACGAGTTTCTCCTCTTTTTTCTCTGCATTCAAATCCGGAAGTTTGCCATCGCCTTTGCCCGTAATACCACCATCAGGATGGCCTAATACATTACAATTTTCATCCAGCAAATCACTGTAAAAATCACAGCAGATAGCCGGTACATAATATACCTGCTTCCCTTTATACTGGTAACTGTATATTTTTCGAGGCGGGTTTTGTTTGTCTTCCGCGGCATACTGATTTATTAACTTTTGAATACATGGAGACACACCTATGTAAGGTGTAGTAACGGAAGTTGGTTCCGTTTCTATGCCGCCTTTCTGAGCCGTTTTTGAGCTACAACAGGAACACGCAACCAGCAATACAACAACAAATAAATTTTTCATACGCACAATTTAAACAATTGCTGCGCCAAAATTTCTGATCTTTGCACTGCATGGATAAATCAAACTTTGTAGATCAGATTAAGATATTTTGTCACAGCGGCCATGGTGGCGCAGGCAGTAAACATTTTTTAAGAAATAAATTAACTGCAATGGGTGGGCCAGATGGTGGCGATGGCGGTCGTGGAGCGCACATCATTCTGCGGGGAAATGCCCAGCTCTGGACCTTACTGCACCTGCGATATTATAAAAATATCCTGGCTGAAGATGGTGGTAACGGAAGTGGTAATAACTCTACTGGCAGAAATGGAAAAGACATTATTATAGAAGTGCCTCTCGGTACCATTGCAAAAGATGAAGAAACGGATGCCGTAGAAGGAGAAATTCTACTCGATGGCCAGGAGATCATCTGGCTAAAAGGGGGACGGGGCGGCTTGGGTAACAGCAATTTTAAAACATCTACTAACCAGGCACCGGACTATGCCCAGCCTGGTGAAGAAGGTGAAGAAGGAATAAAAGTACTGGAATTGAAAGTACTTGCAGATGTAGGCCTGGTAGGCTTTCCCAATGCCGGTAAATCAACCTTACTCTCCAGCATAACGGCAGCAAAACCCGTTATTGCAGATTATGCTTTTACAACCCTGACGCCCCAACTCGGCATGGTAGCATATCGGGATGCAAAAAGTTTTTGCATTGCAGATTTACCTGGTATTATAGAAGGCGCTGCAGAAGGGAAAGGCCTGGGCCATCGTTTCCTGCGCCACATTGAAAGGAATTCAATTTTACTTTTTCTTATTCCTGCAGATAGCAAGGATCATAAAAAAGAATTTGAAATTTTACGCAATGAGCTGGAACAATACAACCCGGATATGCTGCAAAAAGATTTCGTTATTGCCATCAGTAAAACGGATATGCTGGATGATGAATTGAAAGATGCGATAGAGAAAGAACTACCCGTAAATATTCCGCATATTTTTATTTCTTCAATAACGGGGCAGGGATTAGTGGAGTTAAAGGATTTGTTGTGGAAGACTCTGCATGCATCAACGGGGGCCCTAAGTGCGTCTTAAGAAAATAAATCGTATTTTTAAATATCATGAACCGCTACCTTACCACAGCTTCATGCACTCTTGCTCTCCCGCTTTTACTGGCGTTATATGGGTGTCCCTATAGTTCTTCCTACCACATAGATGATGCCCCCCAAATACCGGTAGAAAAAACTTTAATAGGTAAATGGACCGCCGATAAGAAAAATGATGTTCACCTGGATAAGCACGTTCACCTGATTATTTCTCCAAAAAATAAACTGGAATACAATATGGATTTTACCGGTGACCTTTCAGGTGTGCCGCCATACTACAGGCTTTCACAGGATACCATACACGCCACGGGTTTCCTGAGTAAAGTGGGGCCACGGCTATTTATGAATATTACTGTACGTGGGGAAACCTTTTTGGCAGAATTACTTTATAGCGATAAAAAACTTTCCCTGCTTCCACTTTGTGATCATTTCACGCCAAGGCTTGTACGCAGTAATGTGGCCCTGCGGAAATCAGTGGAAGCCCATATCAAAAACCGGCTTACGCCATCTTATGACATGGACTTCTGCCTGGTGGAAATGAGCCGTATTCCCTGAAAATTTAGCTTACATTACAGGTCTTAAAAAACGATTGTATGCCCAACACAAAGATTGCCGGTATTGGTATGTATGTACCAGATAATGTAGTTACCAATGAAGACATGAAAAAATATATGGAAACTTCAGATGAATGGATCCAGGAAAGAACAGGTATAAAAGAACGCCGCTATGCCCACCGCACTGAAGAAACTACAACCACCATGGGTGTGGAAGCTGCTAAAATTGCCCTGGAGCGTGCTGGCATTACTGCAGATGAAGTTGACTTTATTATTTTCGCCACGTTGTCCCCGGACTATTATTTTCCGGGTTGCGGCGTCTTGCTGCAGCGGGCCATGAAAATGAAAGAAGTAGGTGCGCTAGATATTAGAAATCAGTGCAGTGGATTTATTTATTCTTTATCCGTTGCAGACCAGTTTATAAAAACAGGAATGTACAAAAATATTTTACTCGTGGCCAGTGAAAAACATTCTTTCGGCCTGGATATGACGACACGCGGCCGTAATATTTCTGTCATCTTTGGTGATGGTGCCGGTGCGGTTGTTCTGCAGCCCACAGAAGAAACGGGCATCCTGAGCACCCACTTACACAGTGATGGTGAAAGTGCAGAATTACTGGCGATGTATAACCCGGGTACACATGCAAATCACTGGATGAAAGAACCTGCCGCAGATTTTAATGAGGCGGAAATCAGTGATATGTTTATGAGTCATGAAATGATAGACAAAGCACAAAATTTTCCATACATGGACGGACCGGCTGTATTTAAAAAAGCCGTGGTGAAATTTCCGGAAGTTATTATGGAAGCCCTGGAAAAAAATAACCTCGCTCCAGGTGATTTAAACATGCTGATACCCCACCAGGCAAACCTGAGAATAGCGCAGTTCGTGCAGCAAAAGCTTAAACTTTCTGAGGCACAGGTTTATAATAATATTGAGCGTTACGGAAATACGACAGCCGCTTCTATACCGATTGCTTTATGTGAGGCATGGGAGAAGGGGTTGATTAAAGATAATGACCTGGTCTGCCTGGCTGCATTCGGCAGTGGCTTCACGTGGGGGAGTGCGCTGCTGAGGTGGTAACCTCATCTGACTTATCTTCATACTGCCAATTCAAAGAATTAAAACACCCGGATTATGAAATATTATTTGCTTATTTTTTTATCTATGTTTATTAGCGCCTCCATATTTTCCCAGGACACCGTTCATGTCTTTATAAATAATAAAGCCGTGGCAAAATTTATCAGCAACGATAAGCCGGCCTCAGCTTCTCTGAAAAATACACGTGTTGTATCCGGTGATAATATTTATGTGCAGCTACAACCTGTGTCAAAAAATGGAGGGCCTTATAAACAAAGCCTGGAAATTACTGACTGCCACGAAGGGCAGAGTGAAACTATTTCGCTTACAGATAACCGTTATGCAAAAGCTGATGCTACGGTTACCCTAAAAAAATATAACTTTTACAAAGGTTGTTACGTTAAACTTTACCTGCTGCTAAACCCGGCTAATGACCAGATGATGCTGCCGTCAAAAAGAATTTATCTTGGTGATTTAAGCCTGAAATAATGAAGCGTAAGTTCATCTGCCTAATCAATCCTATTTCCGGTACAAAAAATAAAGATCAAACTACGAAGCTTCTCAAAATCGGTTTTGCAAAAGCCGGGCATGATGTAGATTTCTTACCGACGCAGGAAGATGGAAATTATAGTTACCTGCCGGGTATCATTCTAAAAGAAAACATTTCTGACGTCATTATCTGCGGCGGCGATGGTACCATCAGTAAAGTAGGTGCAGCACTTATCGGCCTGGATGTGAGCCTCGGCATTATACCGCTGGGTTCCGGCAATGGCCTCTCCCGTACCGCTGGTATTCCCGTGAAAGTTCCGGAAGCATTACAGGTAATTTTTGCCGGCAATACAACCCAGGTAGATGCCTTTTACCTGAATGATCGCTTTTGCTGTATGCTGGCCGGCCTGGGAATGGATGCCCAGGTAGCATTGGATTTTTCTAAGCAACCGCAACGGGGTTTGAAAACTTATATTCAACAAACTTTTAAAAATTTTTTTACCTCACCGCCTTTTCCGTTTGGCATTATTGCCGATGGGCAGGAATTGTATACAGATGCCTATTTCATCAGCATTGCTAACAGCAACCAGTTTGGCAATAACGTTACCATTGCTCCACAGGCCAGCCTCAACGATGGCAAACTGGATATTGTCGTCGTGAATAACATGAGCAAATTAAGTATGTTATATAAAGTGGTGCGGCAGATTATTTCCGGCCAACCAATTTCTTTTAGCAAAGCCGCAGAAAGAAAAAAAGACATCTGGTATTTCCAAGCGAGCAACCTCACCATTTATAATACCGGGGAGGCGCCCTTGCATATTGATGGTGACCCCGCTTATACCGAAACAGTTTTTGACATCAGCGTGGCACCACAGGCCCTGCGGTTACTGGTGCCGTAGGGCTGAGCCAGTTAGCAATCTGTTGCATGGCTTTCACATTATAAGGATGGTAAAAAGACTGCACAACATCACGCTTTTCCCGGGCCGATAAATGAAAATTGAGGGCCGCGGTTTTATCTTCTTTCTCCGGGTAATACATGATGGTTATTTTGTTGAGGGTACTGTCCATTCCACTTTTAAAATAGCTGAACTGGTCGGCCTGGAAGTAGTCCTGCAACTTATACCAGTTGTGCTGCAGCATAGTAGCCGGCGTTATCACCATATCTCCTAATGAATGGGTTTCAAAAGGTTGTTGCCAGTTATCGTTTAGCCGGTCCCGTAACTGCAGGATGATTACCCCGCTGGTGTTTTGCTGTATCCACTCCCTGAAATTATCTATAAATCGTAATGTAGTCTCCTGGCCATAATTATCCCGCAGGCCGGCATCCATCACATCAGCAACCGGCATGCTGGGCAGCCACACATTTGGCAGAACATAAGGAAAAGTCGCATTCATTCGCAAGGCCGTCAGCAAGCGTAAATTCAGTGGTTCCTGCCGGGCAAAGAGACTACCAAAATCAATTGCATCCGGGCTGTAGGCAGAATCTGCCCGTTGGGAGTAGGGCTTCATCATAAAGCGCATGGGTTGCGTACCAATTACCAGTTTGCGGCCATCACTTTTTATAACAGCATTAAAAATTATGAGGGGAATGCGTGCCGTGGCTTCATCGGCGGCAACATCTTTCAACTGGATATTCAGTAGGCCATTTGTATTAGCCGATAATTTTTTTTCAAAAGCATACCCGCGATCTTTCACATAACGGTATGGGCCAACCGTAAACTTCTGCCCCGGGGCAAAGAGATCCCGGGCAATCATAGAACTGAAAACAGGGTTGAGTAAATCCCCTGCAATATTATCTGTGTAAGCTTTATTGTGAATATCCAGGCTGCTGTCTTCCAGGTGGCGTCGATATAGTTCGCGGTAATAAGCCGCTGCCAGCATACCTCCACTGGCCCCGCTGATGAGAAAAGTATGTTTCATAAGGTTGCCGCCGGAAATACTGTCCATCTGTTGCAACGCATTCATGGTAAAGGCAGCACTGCGAAGGCCACCACCGCTCACATTTATAAAAATCATTTTTGGCCGTGCTTCTGTCTGCTTATTTTTCCAGGATTCCAGGATTCCAAGCATGTGCTCCCGATCTTTTTCAATAGCACCGGGCGAGCAGAGTTGTTGCAAAGCCGCTTTATTATAAGCCGGCCGCTCCTCTACATTGTTATAATTTAAACCATAGGCTTTATTCCGTGGGTCAATAATATCATTCTTAAATAACACGTTCATGCCCCACAGAATAGCAATAGCCGCCAGCAGGCTCCAGCTCTGGAGGAAATAAGTAAGTGCCCCCATGAAGGCAATCATCAGGGCGAAAAAAATAAGAATACTGGCTGCCGCCGGCATCTCAAAATATTTATTATCTAAGAGAAAGCCTACACCTACCAGGAAAAAAAACGCCAGCATCATACTCGCGATCGCCGCCAGGTGATGGCGTTTAAAGATAACATCAATAAAATCCTGGCGATAGTGGCTCACCCGCCGGGGTTTCTTGAGTTTTAGCCTGCCAGTAAAATAGTTATTCACTTTTAAGCCGAAATCATCCTGGGCACTTTCCCGCCGGCTGAAAGTCTTGCGAAATAATTCCGGGTTGCTGATAATGGGCGCCATGGTACGTA
>JBDSWG010000016.1:0-14391 GCA_039926825.1 Ferruginibacter sp. | reverse complement strand
AAGATCAATAAGACCACGGAAAGCATTGTGAATTTTTTCATGTTTTTAGTATTAGTGATTTTTATTAATTGCAATAAGAAAAACTTATATTCTATTAAAAATTATTTTAATTAAGAGCCTTTCTCCAATTTGTTGCAACAAAGCTCTTCTGCAGGAGTCCTTATTCCTAATCGATTGTTGCTACCAGGGAAATTTGTTTAAGTAACATTTACTAAATGGGCAAGTAGTATAAAGACCTTTTTGCAGAAATCACTAAAACAGCGATAGCACAACTGTAACTACCGCTTAAATTTCATTATACAGGCATTTTGCATATAACAGGGCTATCCCTTAATCACTGCATCAGTTTTAGGATATTGAACCAGGAAGCCATTTGGTCGAAATACCTTCATAATCGGGCTATCATCTTATTTATACTTACCTGACTCATATTTTATGCGGCTATTTGTTCTATTTACACAGGGTGTATATTTGGTAAGCAATGCGAGTTTTATTTTAAACTCCCGTAGGATGTCTTTAAGGATTCAAAATGACTGGACAATTACAAATAAAAAATGAGAAAACTAATTGCAGGAATAAATATGACGCTAGACGGGTTTTGCGACCACACAGCCATTAATCCAGATGAAGAAATACATAATCATTACGCTGACCTGTTAAGTAGCGCAGGCGTTGTTCTATATGGAAGAACAACATACCAGTTAATGCAATTCTGGCAACCGATGGTAAAAAATCCTACAGGTGAAAAATCAATGGACGAATTTGCTATTTCTATAGACAAAATTCAAAAAATTGTCTTTTCACATCAGTTGAAAAATACTGGTTGGGACAGTGCAAGACTTGCGCATCTACCACTTGAAGAAATGGTGAAAGAATTAAAACAACAACCAGGTAAAGACATCCTGGCCGGTAGCCGGAGTTTAATTATACAATTATTGAAACTTAATTTAGTTGATGAATTTCAACTTTGTATCCACCCTGTCATTGCAGGAAGCGGGTTATCATTATTTGAAAAAATGAAAGAGAGGACTACGCTAAAACTCTTAAGGACTAAAACCTTTAAGGCTGGTGCATTGATTCTTACGTATGAACCTAGAAATGAAAAACAATGAACACCTTCCCGCATCTTCAATAAACATTGTATTCCATGGCAATAACAATATTATTCATCATAGCTGGTTTTTACTATTGATAAAAAGTGCCGGCTGGATGGTAAATGGAGCCACTGCGCTGGCGAATAAACGCAGTTGGCCTGTTCAAAATTATAAGGTGCTTTAAAATAAAAAAGAAGTCTTTAACTTCGCATTTAAACGAAAAATAAAGCAGCGAAAAAAGCTGCGGTCACTCATTTAAATATTCGACCGGACAATATCCTTATGCAAAACCTACTTATTAAAGTGCTGAAGTATACTTTACTTCTCCTACCCTTTTGGCCTTTACCCTCCCGGTCACAAACTATCAATACTGCGCCCCTGGATGCTTATTGGAAAATGGTAGAACCATTAAAACATGGCGATTCACTTTCGCAGGAGCAATGGCGACATTTTTTATCTTTAGAAGCTAACAATATATACATCAAAAACCAGGGTTTCAGTGATGCCTACCTGGAATCCCTACGAAAAAATATTCAGTATGTATATATGCCCCAATACGATAGCCTGCTAAAGTCACGATTGAAATTTATTGAAGCGGACCCCGCTTCTTTTTGGCTCACGTATAAAGTTTACGTGTATAAAAAGTTTGAAACCGAATTAAAGGATTTTGAAGAGAAAATTAAAGAAGCTCATTACCTGGATGATGTTTATGCAAACGCCTGGCAGTGGCTGCCAAAGAAATTACAGAAAAAGGATACTTCTGTCACCATTAACTTACTGGGTATTGAAAATGATGCTATAGCCGGAGATGGAATTATCATTGTTACCCTTTGGAGTTTGTACAACCAGGATAAATTAAAGCCTGGGATCTTAGCAGGACACGAAATGCATCACGTTTTACGCGGCGGCAGAGGATTTAGAAACGTGGCAGAAGAGGACAAGGGAATTATATATTTTTTGAACAGTGTTTTGAATGAAGGCACGGCGGATATGGTGGATAAAAAATATATGCTGACGCGGGAGAATGAACTGCCGATGGAATTTCAATTCAGTGATTTTATATTGAACCAGGCGGACAGTATCATCCGCCAGGTAGATACCAGTTTAATCAATATGGCTCATTCAAATGGTAGAATGTATAAAACGGAGAAAGATTACCGCAACCTAATCCGGTGGACAAGCGGGCATTGCCCGGGATATTATATGGCAGATATAATTGTGATAAATGGATACAAAAAACAATTGCTGAAAAATATTCGAAACCCCTTTTATTTTATTTATTTATATAACCGCGCTGCTTTGCGGGACGTTAAGCAACCTCCAGTATTTGCAAAAGCGTCTATCCAATATATAAGAAGTTTGGAAAAAAAGTACTTGACGGGTAAAAACTTTTAAAATTTTGAAGAATTATTTTTATCTTTTTGCAACGGAGTAGAGATAGTAATAAGTTTTATTTTAAACATAGCTTTTCCTCTGATTAAGCCATTGTTTTATAAATTTCCCTACCTTTAAAATCATAACGCTGTTACCATTTTAAAGCACACCCTCTTAGCTTTTTATGAAAATTGGTTTTATTTTCTTTATGCTGTTTTATATTGTAACTGCCCGGGCACAGGAACATGCCATCTTCCTAACAGATTCTTTAATAAAGGTAAATAAAGTTAAATCGCGTTCCCGCATATCCTTAGGCAGTGGCCAATCCGCGGTCCGGGATTTTTATGATAGTGAAGGAAGGCTCACAAAGACTGAAAATATTAGTGTTGCTGATAAACAGGTTATGGTAACTTATTTTTTCTATTATAATGAAAAGGGTTTGCTGGTAGCATCAGTGGGGACAAAATCTGGAGGATTCATGTTTTTTCCATTATTAAAAAATGGTTTTGGAGAAAATGTAGATACGATTCTTACGCGTTACCAATACAATGACAGTGACCGGTTGGTAAGAATTTACATGAAAGAGGATCATACTGGGTTACTACAATATGAGCGCCTGCTTTTTAAAAATCCTGATCACACGCAAACTGTATTCTACACCCGTGAAGGCAAAATAAAACTTTTAACCGATGAATTCTTTGAACGTGAAAATGTAATCAGTAAATCTATCGTGAATCGTTATGACACCACTGGCACGCTTCTCTCCCAAAATATCCAGGAATATGAAAACAGTTTTAATGAAAAAGGCCAGCTTATTTCTATAAAATATTCCTGTCCAAAATGCAACACAGAGAAAAAGTTTGAATACTTTTCAAATGGCCTGCTCAGCAGGAAAACAAAAGACAAATGTATGAGCAACTGGAAGTACTCATACAGCTATTACAAGTGAGAACGAAATAACCAGCACCAGGCACAGGTAAAAATCACTGCTGCAAAGAGCAATCTGTAATGAAATGAAAACCTGCATAGATGTTTAGGCGATTAAAACTTACTTATATAATCTATAATTTTTTCAACAGGAAAAAATTATTACATAATGTACGGGTGTATAAACAACTGGGATTAAAGAAATCTTATTATGCCCCGGTTTCCAGTGTTACTTTTAAAGATTTAGATGACCAAAAAATTCCTTCTGCACCCGATGCTCAAAGTCTGGCGGCCTCAACCTTATACAACAGCCTGGATGATGTTTCGAAACAGAGTCTATTGGATTTTACTACGCAGGGATATGCCGTCATTCGCAATTATTTAACCCCTGGCAAAGTGGAAGCTGTGAATATTGAAATAGAAAAACTCCTTTCAGAAAAAGCAGTTGCATTTACCAATAGCAATAAAATAATGTTTGCCTTTCACCAATCTGTTGTATTGAAAAACCTGGGAGAAGATAAATGCTTATTGGAGGTACTTTCATCACTGGTGCAGGGTAAGGTGAAACTTTTCCAGACTATTAATTTTCTCATGGGCAGTGAGCAGCATACCCATTCCGATAGTATTCATATGACGACTTATCCCCTCGGCGGGTTGCTGGGCGTTTGGATTGCGCTGGAAGATATAGACATCGATAACGGTCCTTTACATTATTACCCCGGCAGCCACCTGCTACCCTACTACCTTAATGAAGATTATCACAATGCAGGAAATTTTTTCTTCCTCGGCGGTAAAGGATATGCGGCTTATGAAAAAATGATTGAAGAAAAAATACAGGAATTTAATCTGCAAAAAACAGTCTTCACTGCAAAGAAAGGGGACGTACTCATCTGGCACTCCAACTTATTTCATGGTGGTGAACAACATAGCAACAAAAACAAAACACGTAAGAGCATGGTGCTGCACTACTTTGCAGACAACCGGGTTTGTTACCATGAAATATCGCAGCGGCCTGCACTTATGGATTAACTTCCTTTCTTAGCAACGAATCTCTCATGATTAAGTATATAGACATGGGATGTTGTGTTTCCACTATTTTATTAATAACAAACCCTATTATAATCCTTTATATTCTGCCCAAAAAATCCTTATTGCTGTTAGTGACCCTTGTTATAAAGCATATCGAGCCCATAAAATTCCCTTGAATCAACTCCCCCAAAATACATAGTTCATTTCCTTATCCCTGACAGTTGTTGGTCATATGAGCAACAACGGCTGTAAGACCAGCAGCGGATGGAAATACCCTTTTTTATAAGAATAAAAAAAAACCTTGCATTTGGATAAAAAGTTTTTTAATTTTCTATGTCCATTCATAAAAATTTCAGTGGCCATTTTTCCGCTGAACTACACAGAATTTATTAAACAACAAAAATTTAAATTTAAAACATGGAAAAATTAAATCACCGCCGTAAATTCCTGCAAACGATTGGGGCAGGTACTGCAGCATTGGGCATCGCAACTGTAATGGCTCCTGTAAACAAATTGCAGGCAAGTCCTGTATTTACTAATAAAAACGAAAGTGCTGGTCCGGATGACTGGTTCAAACAATTGAAAGGAAAACACCGAATGGTTTTTGATGTAACAGAACCATATGAAATATTTCCTTTTGCATGGCCCAAAGTGTACACCCTAACGAATATGGCCACTGGCGCTAAAGAAAAAGAAGTAAACACTGTAGTTGTATTGAGGCATCATGCTATCCCTTATGCTTTCCCTGACAGTATGTGGGCAAAATACAAATTCGGTGAAGTGTTTAATATTACGGATCCCAAAACTGAAAAGCCGTCCTTACGTAATCCGTTCTGGAAACCCATGCCTGGAGATTTCACCGTACCCGGGTTGGGAAGTCTTGCCATAGGCATTAATGAACTACAGGAGTCAGGTACATTATTTTGTGTGTGCGACATGGCCATGACCGTCTTTAGTGCTGCAGTGGCAGGTAAAATGAAGGTGAGTGCGGATGATGTGAAAAAAGAATGGGTGGCTAACCTGCTGCCTGCAATTCCTGCAATGCCATCCGGAGTTTGGGCAGTGGGCAGGGCACAGGAAAATGGCTGCGGATATTGCTTCGTACGTTAGTGAGCTTATAACAACATATTGGAAGTATGTCTTTTATAAAACGATACGGAATATATATTTTTTCTATTATACTGGCAGTTGTCCTTGCGGTGATATTTATTCCGAATGAAACGGGAACCTATACATCTTCCCAGCTATATCAAACTAACGGTTATGATTGGACGCCGCCGGACCTATTGAAATTGCCGGATTCCCCGGGGGCTGACCTTGTGCAATATGGGAGAAACCTAATAATACATACTTCTTTCTACCTTGGCCCTAAGGGCAGCGTTGCCCGATTAACCAACGGCATGAACTGTCAGAATTGTCATTTGACTGCAGGTACAGAATTTTTGGGTAATAACTTCAGCGCTGTTTATTCCACGTATCCAAAATACCGGGAAAGAAGTGGTGGGATGGAGACCATTTATAAACGCATTGCCGATTGTATACAAAGAAGCCTTAACGGAACTGCACCAGACTCTAACAGCAAAGAAATGCGGGCGATAAATGCATACATTCAATGGCTGGGGATGAAAGTACCAAAAGGCGTAAAGCCCAAAGGTGCAGGCCTGCCTGATATTCCATTTTTGCAAAGGGCTGCGAATGCTGCCACCGGCAAGATGATTTATATACAGAAATGCGTCCGTTGTCATAGTCTTAATGGCGAAGGATTATTAAATGCCGATAGCACAGAATATTTATATCCTCCTTTATGGGGAAGAAAAAGTTTTAATACCGGCGCGGGCTTGTTCCGCATAAGCCGCTTTGCGGCCTACATTTTAAAGAATATGCCTTTTGATATTAAAACCAATAAGGAGATTGCCAGGTTGTCAGAAGAAGAAGCCTGGGATGTTGCAGGATATATATTATCTCAGCCCAGGCCTCAAAAGAAGTTTGCTAATGACTGGCCTGACATTTCCAAAAAACCATATGACCATCCCTTTGCTCCCTATGCTGACACTTTCCCGGAAATCCAACACAAATTCGGACCATTTGAACCTATTCTAAAAACAAAAAAAAAATGATATGAAAAAGTTACTTATCCTTTTTGGATTAATATGGATGATGGTATTTAGACTTGATGCACAAACTACAGACTACAAAGTTGTGTTCGACATGAGTACAAGGGATTCTGTTAGCCAGCAGGCTCTTATCCGGGAAGTACAATTGATAAAGGATAATAACCCCCAGGCGAAAATAGAAGTAGTTGTGTATGGGCAGGGAATCAACCTGATATTATTGGGAAAATCTAAAAATGCAGAATCTATAACCAGGTTAGCGGCAGACCCAAATATAAATTTTAAGGTATGCGCATTCACCATGAAACGATTCCAGGTAGATGAGACGAATCTTGTGCCCGGTGTTACTGTTGTACCGGATGGAATTTATGAAATCATTAGTAAACAGCGTGAAGGATGGGGATATATTAAAGTTGCTCATTAATGAGAATTGAAATAAGTCATATTACTATTAAGTCAACTTCGCTTGTAGCTCTTTGCTATGCTGAATAACATAATTTCGGCTTTTAAATTATTGAATTTTCCTCTATATTAGTTTTATCGCCAACTAATTCTGGCCCATAAGGTTTATCTGCATCACCCCAAAAAATTCATATATCATAGCCAATCCTTAAATACATTTGAAAGTTGTAGATCATAAACCTACAACGGCTGTACATCTATCCCCGAATGTGCGTAAGCTGATGACATTGCCTGCCAACAGACTTTCGATTAATCCGACTTCTTCAACTAACACAAGGCTCAATGAGAGACGTTGGTACTAACTGAGATGCTGTACTTTCTTTTTTCTTAAAAACATTTCACTCTATGGAATCTTATTCCCATCTGCATCCAGTAAAGTCAAAGGCCCGAGGTTCAACTCTCTAATGCCAGCTTCTATCTTACTCCTATCACCAACAATTAACCAGGTAAGATTATCTGTATGGATGACGGCAACAGCGGCATCATTGATTTCTTTCAGTGTTAGATTTTTTATGATGCCCGGGTATTCTGCAGGATAGTTTATGCCCTTACGATAAATGAGGCTGTTCTGCAGGAAAGCTCTTACAGCCCCATTGGTTTCCCAGCCACCCGGTATTTCCAGCAAGCTGCTGTTTTGTTCTTTAAGAAATTCTTCCTGTGATATTGGCTTCGTTGAGGTAACCTGTTTTAATTCTTTTAAAATTTCTACAATGCTTTCTTTTGTTTTATCGGTTTGTACCGAAGTTGTAGCTGTGTAAATACCATCTGTTTGCGTATCATAAAACCTTGCACCCGCACCATATGACCAATGTTTATCTTCTCTCAGGTTCATATTAAGCCTGGAAAGAAAGGAACCGCCAAGCATTGTATTCATCAGCCGCAGCGCATCATTATTTTTACTATTTGGTGCTGGACTAAAGACGGCAGCATTAATCACTGTTTGCGGCGCACCCGGTACATCCACCAGGAAAACCCGTATACCATTTACAGTTTTTGGCAGCGCCATGGCCTTGTCAGCACCAGGTTTATTTTTCCAGCTGCTCATATATTTTTCCAGCAGGGGTTTCATTTCAGCTACTGTAACATCTCCGGCAATTACCAGCGTTGCATTTTGTGGTACGAACCACTCTTTATGAAAGGCAGAGAGATCAGATTTTTTAATGGTTTGTACAGATGTTTCATAACCGCTTCCACTAAGTGGATTGCTGTAAGCATTTTTACCGCCATACATCAATTGCGGAAGTATTCTTCTTGCCAGCAGTGTTGGGTTGGCTTTTTCCTGCTTTATTGCTATCACCTGTTCTTCTCTTAACCTGTCGAAACTTTTTTGAGGGAAGGAAGGATGCAGTATAACATCCGTAAAAAGTTCTAATGAAGGAACAAGGTTACTCTTCAATGCTTTGAGACTAATAGCATTTGTAATGAGATTGGCGGAGGCTCCCAAATCTGCGCCCAGGGCTGTTTCTGTGCTGCTAATCTGGTCTGAAGTTTTTGTAGCAGTACCTTCTTTTAGCATATCACTCATTAGTTTTGCCGTGCCTTCTTTTCCTGCTTCATCTGCCTGGTAGCCGGCATCAAAAGATATAGCCATATCTACCAACGGTACATCATGGCGTTCTGCCAGGTACACTTTTAAACCATTGCTCAGCGTAAATTGTTTTACTTCCGGAAATTTTACCAGCGGTACAGAAGCCACTGGTGGAGGAATGGTACGGTCTAACGTACTGCTTGTTGATGAAGGTTCTCCGTAAGGAAATATGCTGAGTTCGTACACCCCATCGCTCAGCCATTTTGTTGCTGCTGTTTTCAGGTCTGCAGGCGTAGCCGCTTTTACCCAGGTCTGTATTTTTTTATAATAATCGGGGCTGCCACCATACGTTTCATTTTGAGCCAGAATATCGCTTACGCCACCAAAACCTCCTATCCTTTCTATGCCTTTTAAAAAGTTAGCGAAATAAGTTGTTTTAGCCAACTCAAGTTCTGCTGGAGTAACGCCTGCTGATATAATTTTTTTCATCTCATCATTAATTACGTCATTCACTTTTTCCAGGTCGGTACCCGGCCGGGCCATGGCTACAATACTGAATTGTTGTCCTATTTCGTTGCCGTTAGTATATGTATAAACATCTGTGCACAATTGATTTTCCACCACCAGTTTTTTGTATAAACGCGAAGAAACGCCTTTGCTAAGAACGGTTGATAGCAGGTCTAAATAAGTGATGTCTGTAGTGCCCCATTCTGCTACGTTCCAAACTTTTGTGAGCATAGGTTGCGGCACCCTGTCCTGTGCTATTTGAGTATGTGTTCCCGTCATTTTATTTATCCATACATCCTGCCTGGCTATAGGCGGGCTTGGCGGAATAGCTCCAAAATATTTTTCTACTTTCTGTAAAACTTCTTCCGCATTTACATCTCCGGCTATAGCAATAACCGCATTATTAGGGCCGTAATAATCTTTAAACCATTGTTTAACATCATCTAATGATGCAGCTGCCAGGTCATCCAAACTTCCTATCACACTCCAGGAATATGGATGCTGTAGTGGGTAAGTACTTTTAATGGTGAGTTCTTCTGCAATCGCATAGGGCTGGTTATCTCCCTGTCGTTTTTCATTTTGTACCACACCTCTCTGCGCTTCTACTTTAATACTATCCAGGCCATTCAGCAGGAAACCCATCCTGTCACTTTCTACCCACAAAACCCTATCGAGTCCGGCAGCAGTGAAGTTTTCAAAGAAATTTGTCCTGTCATTATTGGTTGTTCCGTTATTAGATCCGCCGCCGACAACCTGCATTTCCCGGTCAAAGTCGGGATAATGTTCCGAACCTGTAAACATGATGTGCTCAAATAAATGAGCAAAGCCAGTTTTACCCGGTTTTTCATTTTTGCTGCCCACGTGGTACCAGATATTGAATGCCGCCATAGGTATTTTATGGTTTTCACTAACGATAAGGGTTAGGCCATTTTTAAGCATAAACTTCTTGTACGGAATATTGATTACGGGGTATTTTCCTGCTGCCTGGCTAAAACCTGTAACAGTACTACATACCATAATAAAGAGGGCTATGAAAATTTTCATGGAAATTATTTTTATAAAAAACTAAATGTACTTAATCTACAGAGAAGTTGTGTGGGCGGTTTATAACATCACGAAAAATTGTATGCTTAAATATTCTTAAAAAATGTAATCTGCTAATGCAAAAGCTTGTAGAGAAAGGTTGCAGCGAAATAAAACAACTTTCATAAATGAGATAGTTCCGATTTACCCACCGACCTCAACTAACACACAGGATCGTTGAGGCGTTGCTTCTAAGTAAGTCTCGTTCAGCGAAGTTGCTGCAATGTGAATAAACTTTTGCAGTAAACATGCAAATTAAGTCAGGTGTAGGTGGTTGTTATTTGGCCAGGCGAATTTAAGGTGATTTTTTGTTGAAAATAGCTATTTTAGTTCGTTGTTTTTTTTGAATTAGTCACGTCTACTTTTTGGAACAATTTTAAAAATTCTTCGTATGTCCACTCATTACCTTTTTCAAAGAAACTGTAAGTTTTGTCCCAATGGCTGCCTTGTCCCCAACCAACCATAGTGGAAATAATTTTGGTCTTTCCTTTCCCTACGTCTATAAATTGTATTATTTCCTGAAGGTACTTATCGTCATTTTTTGCTTCTTGCGGAAAATTATCGTTAAGATTTACTTTTAGAGTTAGCATCTCATTTTCCAGGTAATTAATAATGTCTAATTGAATGGCTGTCGTGTCGTCTGTTGTTTTGGTTTTGTCGTAGTTTGTTCTAATCCACCCTCCTATTCTCATATTCGTTTTTACAACAGGGGCTATCCATTTTTCAAGACCTATGTCTGTAGTAAAGAGTTTCCAAACTTCTATTTTGCTAGCGTTTACTACTAATGAAAATTGTAAGGCTTTCTCTCCAAATTTTGTAATGTAAGAGGAGTTGGTAACTTGTGCTTGTAATCCAAAAAATGTAATAAATAAAAAGCTAAATAAAAGTATCGTTTTGTTGAATTTCATATTTTAGACTTTTTTTTCCGCTTTCTAATACAGTTATTTTTTTCAAAAAAATAAAACCGAACTCCGTAGTCTGGTAAAACTTTAATTTTAATATATCCTGATTTGGCATTAATATCTCTCCTTTACCCAATTTATAATTATTAGTTTACCTTCTCATCAATCTCTCCCGCAGTTGAAGATATGCATATTACTTAGCAAGGTAGTTCACAATGTTCAACATCACTTATACCTAAAACCGGTTTACAAAAAATAAAATTGCAATTCCACATTTGTTGCCAAACCCCCTTACCCCATCGCCATTTTCTTAAACCGCAAACTTAAAAACACAGCCGAGAAAGTTAAACCAATGATGAAGCCCATCCAGATGCCGGCGGCACCCATGTGATAATAGAAGGCCAGTAAATAACCGATAGGTATACCCACCACCCAGTAAGCGATAAAAATAAACCAGGTAGGAATTTTTACATCTTTGATGCCCCGCAACAAGCCGGCAGATACGGATTGCGTACTATCGGAGATCTGGAACACCGCAGCAAATAGTAAAAGGTAGGCAGCCATATTTACCACGTCTTTATTTTCATTAAAAAAAGTAGGGAGGTAGTGCCGCAAAAGCACAAAGCCCACAGCGCAGATGGAACCATAGATCAGGGCCATGGCAATGGTACCTTTCCCAATAAGCGCAATGAGGGTTTTATCCTTACGGCCAAAGGCATTGCTGGTGCGTATGGAACCGGCCTGCGACAAACCCATTGACACCATAAAAGTAAGAGAAGCCAGGCTGAGTGCGATCTGGTGCGCTGCCTGTTCTACCGCACCAATAGTACCAATCATAATTCCCGACACGGCAAAGGCACCGGCTTCCATCGTTATTTGAAAGCTGCTGGGGATGCCTATGGCGAGTAATTCTTTTTGTGTTTCCCAGTTGAGTTTCCACACAGATTTTCTTACCGCTATGTAACGGCGGAAAGTTTTATGATATAAAATAATGAGCGTAAGTACCACAAAAATTAGGATGCGGGTGGTTAAAGTTGCGTAACCCGCTCCGATGAGTTCCAGCCTTGGAAAACCAAGATTACCATAGATCAGTAACCAGTTTAAAAAAACATTTACAGGCAAAGCTGCCAGGGAAAGTATCATGGCAGTTTTAGTGAACTCCAGCCCATCTGTAAATTGCTTTAAAGCCAGGAACATCAACATAGGAATTACGGACCAACCCATCACCTCTAAATAAGGAACGGCCATCTGCGCTACTTGCGGATCCTGGTTCAGGTGCAGCAATATATTTTTACCCAACACTAATACTAAAGCTATAATAACAGCGGAAATAGCACAAAGCCAAAAACCATTGTATAAATAATGACTCACCATTTTTTTATCATTGCGCCCCTGTGCCATAGATACCATTTGAGACACTGAAATAGTGATACCAATCCCAAAAACAAAGGGTATAATAACTACGGTCATCACCAACGCAGATGCTGCCAGGTGCTTATAACTTACCGCACCTACCATCGCTGTATCTATAACACCCAATGACATTTGCGCCAGTTCGCCCAGGATAATAGGGAAAGCTAATTGCAACGTTTTGCGGGCTTCAAATTTCAACATCATCAATTCTTTTAAGGAATGGAGGCGAAGGTAAAGGCAATTATAAAAAAATATTTCATTCTCTTGATGAAAAAGTGATTAGCACTTTCATTCAATCTATTATATTATAATTAGTCCGTGGCAAAAGTTTATTGATTTTCATCCAAAAGGCAATGGTGTTCCAGCGGGGGTTTTGCTTTCGTAAAATCATTTTTACCAGCAATGATTTCGCAAAACCCAGATGCTTGCAGGCTCTGCAACTTAATGCAGTGTCCCAGCGGGGTTTTTACTTTCGTAAAATCATTTTTACCAGCAATGGATTTCGCAAAACCCCGATGCTCGCAGGCTCTTCAACTAAATGCATTGTCCCAGCGGGGTTTTTGCTTTCGTAAAATCAATTTTACCAGCAATGATTTGCAAAACCCCGATGCTCGCAGGCTTTTCAACTGAATGTTTTCTTCAGTGTCCCAGCGGGGTTTTTGCTTTCTCAAAACTATTTTTTTCCGGCGATGATTTCGCAAAACCCCGATGCTTGCAAGCTCTTCAACTTAATTCTTTCTTTATGCTAACTTTATGAGCATGTCTATTAAGTATAAACATTCAAATCAATACAGTCTATATTTCTGTACGTTTACATGCTACCAATGGCTGCCCTTGATTGAGCATACAAATGGTTATGATATAGTTTATAATTGGTTCGATGTATTAAAGGATGATGCTGTAGATATAATAGCGTATGTCGTTATGCCTAATCATGTTCATTGTATATTATACTTTCCCGATGAAAACTACGAGTTGGAAAAAATTATTGGGAATGGTAAGCGTTTTATGGCCTATGAAATAATCAACAGGCTGGAAGCTATGGAAGATTCAGCAACGCTACAACGCTTACAGGAATCTTTAACAGCAAGAGATAGAAACAAAGGACAGTTGCACAAAGTATTTGAAAATTCCTTTGATGCCAAAGCCATATTCTCAGATAAATTCCTAATTCAGAAAATTGATTACATACATCAAAATCCGGTATCGGGCAAGTGGAAACTGGCAGAAAACTTTACACTTTATGAACACAGCAGTGCCTCATATTATGAAGAAGGTTTAGCAAAACATTTCACTCCACGGCATTATAATGATGTTTGAAAGAACAATATTCGGGTGGTACAGCTTCATACATCGGGGTTTCGCATGAAGTGATGTTTTTCGATGTTGATTCCGTTGCGAAAACCCCGCTGAGACAATGAATGTTCGGGTGGTACAACCTCACACATCGGCGTTTCACACGAAGTGCTTTTTACGATGTTGATTCCGTTGCGAAAGCCCGGTTCGGCGCTGAAGCAGTGTCCCAGCGGGGTTTTTGCATTTTTAAAATTAATCTATGCCAGCGATGTTGTCGCAAAACCCCGATGCTTGTAGGCTCTTCAACTGAATACTCTCTGTATGCTGACTTTATAAGTATGTTTGTGAAGTATAAAAGGTTTAGCAAAACATTTCACTACCAGGCATTATAATGATGTTTAGTAGGACAATGTTCGGGTGGTACAGAATAATACATCGGGGTTTCGCTTGATGTGCTTTTTAACGATTTTGATTCCGTTGCGAAAACCCCGCTGGGACACCTAATTCCTTTGATGCCAAAGCCATATTCTCTGATAAATTCCTAATTCAGAAAATTAATTACATACATCATAATCCGGTATCGGGCAAGTGGAAACTGGCAGAAAATTTTACACTTTATGAACACAGCAGTTCCTCATATTATGAAGAAGGTTAAGCAAAACATT
>JBDSWG010000015.1:0-6988 GCA_039926825.1 Ferruginibacter sp. | reverse complement strand
ACAACAAAGAATCTCATTATACAGCTGGTAAAATTCCCTGGAGGATGGTTTGCCTGTTGGAATTTTCCACAAAAAAAGAAGCGCTCATAAAGGAAAAAAAATTGAAGAAATATCCTTCTGCAAGTATCGTTGCATTAATAAATTCACATCAAAATATCTTAAAATAACCTGGAAGAATGAGGGTCTGTCATCTCATTTCTTCAGGATTTATGGAAAAAACAAAGCAGCAAAAGCAACAAGAATATTTGTAATTTGAATTTCCTAAAAGAATTGGACAGGTGGCCATCCGCCTGAAACATTTGAAAGCAGTTAAAATCAATATGAAAAAGAATAGAAATGCATCCTGGGAAATTTATGACCTGGGTACAAATAAAGATGAAAGGAACAACGTAGCTGCTCAACATCCGAAGTTGATAATATGCTTTGAGGGCATATTGAAGAAAGAATATAACCTTCGCATATCATCCAATGGGAATTTGTTGGTCCGAAGTTCAGCAACACAATAAATAATTAATAACTCAGTAAAAAATATTTCATGAACAGAAAAGATTTTATAAGAAATACAAGCCTTGCTGCTGCATCAATGGCTGTGATGCCTGCTGGCAGATTGTTTGCAGCAAATACAGATACAAAAGTGAAACTGGCAATAATTGGTGTAGGCCTGCGTGGACAAGACCATCTTGATTTACTTTTAAGAAGAGACGATGTTGATGTGGCAGCTATTTGCGATGTGGATGATCGTATGTTGGCTTCTGCAAAAGAAGTTATTTCAAAAAGTGGCAAAAAAATGCCACAAATTTTTACAGGAAATAATTACTCCTGGAAAAAATTACTGGAATTGAAAGGAATTGATGGACTTATAACTGCCACACCATGGGAATGGCATAAACCAATAATAATAGGGGCATTGGAAGCAGGAATTAAATATGTAGGGAGTGAAGTAGTTATTGGGATTACGCTGCAAGATCATTGGGATGTGGTAAAAGCTGCAGAAAAATATAATGCTCATGTGATGATGCTGGAAAATGTTTGTTATCGCCGTGATGTTATGGCCGTATTGAATATGGTGCGCCAGGGCTTGTTTGGAGAGATGATTCATTTGCAAGGTGGTTATCAGCATGATTTAAGAGAAGTGAAATTCAATGACGGCATTCATCCTTATGGTCATGGAGTTGAGTTTGGCGAAAAAGGTTTTTCAGAAGCCAAATGGAGAACCGAACATTCTGTTCACCGCAATGGAGATTTATATCCCACCCATGGCATTGGCCCAATTGCCCACTACATCAACATCAACAGGGGTAATCGTTTCCTAACTTTAAGTTCTTTTGCCAGCAAAGCAAGAGGATTGCATAATCATGTTGTAAAAGGTGGTGGTGAGAATCATCCCAATGCAAAAATAAATTTTAAGCTTGGAGATGTAGTAACCACGCATATCAAATGTGCCAATGGAGAAACTATTTTATTGGAACACGACACAAACCTTCCGCGGCCTTACTCATTAGGTTTCCGGGTACAGGGAACAGAAGGCATCTGGATGGATGTGAACAATGGAATTTATATACATGATAAATCTGCCAAACCCCATCAATGGGATAAAGCAAATATATGGCTGGATAAATATGACCATCCGCTTTGGGCAAAATGGAGTAAGGAAACTGCCGGCGCAGGGCATGGTGGCATGGATTTTTTTGTTATTCATTCATTCATCGAATCAATAAAAAGAAAAGTGGCAACACCCATGGATGTTTATGATGCCGCTGCCTGGAGTGCCATTACTCCTTTAAGCGAACAATCAATAGAACTGGGGAATGAGACGGTTGAATTTCCTGATTTTACAGGCGGACAATGGATGTACCGTAAGCCGGTATTTTCGTTAAACGATGAATATTAATATAGTCAAAGTATACTGTCTGCTGTTACAAAATTAAATTTAAAACCATGAAAATAATGACATGCATTTTAGAAAAAGAATTTTAGTACTGCTAATGTTATTGCCTGGAATGTTAATGGCACAACAATCTGTTATTATTCCACAACCGGTTAGCCTGCAGTTTACTTCCGGAAACTTTACCATTGATAACAACACGGCATTGAAGTTTAATAAAGCTGATAAGGCTTTGCAGGAAGCTGCTTCCTTTTTCAAATCTGCAATTAAAAATATCAGCGGCATTGAATTACCATACAATGTTGTAAAAAATAAATCAGTTGAATTAAAGTTGATCAATAATGCAGAACTTGGAGATGAAGGATATCTATTGCACATCAGCCCTGCATCAATTGAAATTTCTGCCAATAAAAAGGCAGGAATTATTTACGGTATGCAATCCCTGTTTCAAACATTGCCTGCTATACGAACGAATGTTGCATTAACCATTCCCAGCATGGAAGTAAAAGATTATCCCCGTTTTAAATGGAGGGGAATGCATTTGGATGTAAGTCGTCATTTCTTTGGGCCCGAATTGGTAAAAGAATACATTAACCTGTTGGCATCTTATAAAATAAATACGTTTCACTGGCATTTGGTGGATGACCAGGGCTGGCGTATCGAAATAAAAAAATATCCGCTACTTACACAAGTAGGTGCATGGCGTGTGGACCAGACTGACAAAATATGGAGCAGCAGGCCGCAGGCGAAAGCCGGAGAACCGGCAACTTATGGTGGATATTACACACAGGAGCAGATAAAAGAAATTATTCAGTATGCAGCAGAAAGAAATGTTACCATTGTTCCGGAAATAGAAATGCCCGGTCATGTTGCATCTGCCATAGCTTCATACCCGGCTTTGAGTTGCACACAACAACCGCAACTGCCATTAACCGGAGGCAACTATACAAACATGTCTTCTAATTATTGTGCAGGAAACGATAGTGTGTTTTTGTTTCTGCAAAATGTATTAACCGAAGTCATTAATTTATTTCCATCAATATATATCCATATCGGTGGCGATGAAGTGGAAAAAGATTCCTGGAAAAAATGTGCAAGATGCCAGGCAAGAATTAAAGATGAAGGATTAAAAAACGAAGATGAACTGCAAAGTTATTTTATAAAACGCATTGAGAAATTCATTGTAAGCAAAAACAGGAAGTTGATTGGTTGGGATGAAATTCTGGAAGGTGGACTTGCACCGGAAGCCACCGTAATGAGTTGGCGTGGAGAAGCAGGCGGCATACAGGCGGCTAAAATGAATCATGATGTAGTGATGACTCCGGGAAATCCTCTGTACTTCGATCATTACCAGGCCGGCCCCGAAGGCGAACCCATTGCTAATGGCGGAATGAATACACTTAGACAAGTATATGACTACAACCCTATACCAAAAGAATTAAATGAAGCGCAGGCAAAATTTGTGTTGGGTGCACAAGCCAATTTATGGTGTGAATATATAACCACAGCTGAACAGGTAGAGTATATGGTATTGCCAAGGATGCTTGCATTGGCAGAAGTTGTGTGGAGTCCGAAACAAAATAAGAATTGGCAAAGTTTTAATGAAAGGTTACAAACACAATTCAGAGGATTTGAACAAAGAGGTTTGCATTTTAGTCCAGGTAATTTTACAGTAAACATAAAACCAGTTTCCGAAAATGGAAAACTATCGGTGGTACTTTCTACCGAAGCTTTGAATGGTGAAATTTATTACACGACTGATGGTACGTTGCCAACAAATAAAAGCGCCAAATATTCATTGCCCATCCTCATATCAACATCGGCTGTTATAAAAGCCATAACTGTTGTTAATGGGAAGATCATGGGGCTTAAACCTGCGGAACAATCTTTTGCCATGCACAAAGGCATTGGCAAAAATGTAAACTACACAAATGCAGTTAGTAGGTATTACCTGGCTAATGGCCTTAACTCTTTAACCGATGGAGTAAGGGGAACTTATGCTGTAGGAAAATACTGGCATGGATTTTCAGAAAAAGATATGATTGCAACAGTAGACCTGGGCGAAGAAAAAAACATCAAATCCATTTCATTGGGATGCCTGCAAAATTACAGGGACTGGATATTTATGCCCTCGTCTGTACAGTTTGAAATATCTTCGGATGGCAAGACATTTACGGCACTTCAAACAGTAAACAATATTATTTCCGTTGATGACAGAAATGCAACAATCAAAGATTTTACAGCAACCTTTACCGAACAGAAAGCAAGGTTTGTACGTGTAACAGCAACAAATACAAAATGCCCCAAAGGCCATCCCGGCGAAGGAAAGCCCGCCTGGATATTTGCGGATGAGATAATAGTTAACTAAGGATAAATGTAAAATGAAGAAACTTTTTCAACTTTTGAAGGGCTTGCAATTAAAGCTTCCATTGGAAGCTTTAAAGGAAAAGAATGTCAAACTTAGTCAAATGAAATAAATTAGGGGAGATATTTGCAGATAAAATAGTTGAAAACAAATATACCTGCTGCTATAAATTAGATTCCCATTTCCACGCAGATGTAATCATGTCATCCATATTTAATTCCGCTTTCCAAGCTAAGGCTTTATTAGCTTTAGCTGTATCGGCATATACGGCGGCGGCATCACCTTCTCTCCGGGGTCCAATAATATAATTTAGTTTTTGTAGAGTAATTTTTTCAAAAGCTACAATCATTTCTAAAACAGAAGTGCCTTTACCCGTTCCTATATTAAATACTTCAAAAGAAGATTTCTGCCTGTTTTCAATAAGCCGCTTACAAGCCTGCACATGGGCTTTGGCCAAATCAACTACATGAATATAATCTCTCAGGCAACTTCCGTCCGGTGTGTCATAATCGTTTCCAAACACGGTGAGTTGCTTTAATTTTCCAGCGGCTGTTTGCATTACGTAAGGAAACAAGTTGTTAGGAATACCATTTGGTAACTCTCCTATTAATGCAGATTCATGTGCACCAACCGGGTTGAAATAACGCAACGAAATATTATTCATACTTCCGGAAGAACATATTTTTTCTAAAATTTCCTCCCCTATTTGTTTGGTGCTGCCATAAGCAGATAAGGCTTTTTGAAAAGGAGTCTGCTCTGTCGCCGGTAAAACTTCGGGCTGTCCATATACAGTTGCAGAAGATGAAAAAATAAGATTGCCCACATTGTTATCCTGCATAGCTTGTATTACATTCAGGAGTGAGATAAGATTATTCTGAAAATACTTTAACGGCTCTTTTACAGATTCGCCAACAGATTTATAAGCTGCAAAATGAACCACCACATCCACGTGGTGCAGCTGAAAAATATTTTTCACAAAGGCTATATCACACAAATCATTTTCATAAAACAAAGGCCTGGTACCAGAAATTTGTTCTATCCTGTCTAAGATAAATTTTTCGGAGTTGCTTAAATTATCAACAATGATGACGGTAAATCCCTCGCTTAGTAACTCTACAACAGTGTGGGAACCGATATAACCCAACCCACCAGTAACCAATACAGTTTTTCCTTTCATTTAATTATTTCCTTTTATAATTCCTGTTAATGCTTCTTCTTTTTCAAATAGCCGTTGCAATAGCACGGCCTGGTTGCCTGCCCTTACTAAATTTTGGCCCGGATAAGTAGAGCCGTAATACCTGTCATCGTTTAAATAGTCTGTAAGGAAACGAATGGCCTGCATATAAATCATAAAGGTTCCGGCATAAAAAAAATAATCCTTTTCTGTCTCGGTAAGCACATCTTTCATTTCGTTATAATATCCATTAACGATAGCTTCGTAAAATTCTTCCCTTATTTTAATTTTGCTGAAATCTTTCTCTTCTTCGCTAACCGGCGACAGGTAGGTGCGCATCATATCACCTACATCGCTGATGAAATAGCCCGGCATTACGGTGTCCAGATCAATTACACACAGGCCTTTGCCTGCATCATTAAACAGCACGTTACTTATTTTCGTATCATGGTGGGTGACCCGCTGTTTAAAGTTGCTGTTTGAAATGATGTTTTCATATGTCGTTACAATTGAAGAATGATTTAATAAATCAATAGTCAAATCTTCCGTTTCTTTAATGCGTTTTGGATTACCTTTTTTTTGGGCTGTTAAAAATTGATGATAACGAAGAGAAAGATTGTGAAAATCCGGTATGGGAATTTTCAATTTGACAATTGGTATTCCGTCAAGTAATTTTGTAAATCTTCCAAATTGTGCAGCGGCTTCATAAGCTTCCCCTGGCGTTTCCAGTACATCTTTAGAATGGGAACCAGTTACAAAAGGAAACATTCTGAAGTAGCCCTGATTTTTTAAACAAACCATTTCCTTCCCATCGGTGGTTTTTACGGGTGCCACAAAAAAATAGTCAGGATGATGCTGATGAAGGTAGTCAGCAAGCAATCCGATATTACTGGTTATATCTTCCGGTTGTTTAAAAACGTTATCATTTATTCGTTGAAGGATATAATCGTTGTCATTATAATTAACTTTCCAGGTATGGTTAATGAGACCTGTGCCAAACGCTTTAATAGAAATAGGGGCATCTTTAAAACCGTAATATTTTAAAATATCTGATTGCATATGGTTTCTTTAACTTTCTTTAAAAAGATCTGTTTAAAAAAAAGACGCGATACAACAAATAGCTCCGTTTTATATTTATGTAATTTTAATATACTTACCTGCACATCCACCCGCCATCAACTGTAAACACTGTACCATGCACATACGCAGCAGCATCTGAAGCAAGAAATACTGCAGGCCCTTTTAAATCTTCCGGCTCACCCCAGCGGCCTGCCGGTATACGGCTAAGAATAGATTCATTCCTTTCTGTATCGTCCCTTAAAGCAGTTGTATTTGCTGTGGCGATATAACCGGGTGCAATAGCATTCACATTTATTCCTTTGCTTGCCCACTCATTGGCGAAAGCTTTTGTTAGCCCGCCTATAGCCGATTTACTTGCTGTATAACCGGGCACATTAATGCCTCCCTGGAAAGTAAGCATTGAAGCTGTGAAAATAATTTTACCGTATCCTCTATCAATCATTCGTTTACCAATTTCACGGGTGAGAATAAATTGTGCATTCTG
>JBDSWG010000014.1:0-3416 GCA_039926825.1 Ferruginibacter sp. | reverse complement strand
GTCGCCCAGTTTGCCTACACCGCAGGAATAACAGCAGATAGTAACGGTAATTTATACATCGCGGATAAGAATAACAATCGGATAAGAAAAGTGACCAGGAGATAAATAAAAATCCCTTAAAAGAAATTCAAAATGCTGTTTACTTACATGAATACATTTGTTTAACCCGTTTTTAATTCTTTGTACCAAATACTTGTTGCAAAAGAATAAAATAATTTATATTTTACCTGGAAATTCTTTTTTTGAAAAATCCTATATCTGAATTCCTACCATTCTGAAAGACCCCACCTGCTAAAGCCTGGCATTTAATTACCATTCATCTGTAAAATGATTTTATGACAAAGACTAAAATTTATCTATCCGCCTTCCTTTTGTTTTGCCTGTTTTTATTCATTTCCGCATGCAGTAATTTTTATAAGGCTACTACTGCACCTTCACAAACAACGGATGCTTCATCGGCTAGCATTACCAACTTGCAAATGAATAACCGTTACTTTATTTTAAGAAATGGAGAAAAATCCTACCGCATGAAAAACCTGCATGTTAGTGATGATAAAAGATTTGTTTCCTGCACATTAGACACTGTACAAGATAATCATTTAGTGTACATTGATAATGGGCGTACTAAAGACAGGAAATATAATAAATCTGTTGAGGGTAATGAAGAAGCGGTGTTGAATGAAGTACACCTATTTATGAATCCCGACACGACTACTTCCTACGGCAGCTATACACTGGATTTAACCAAGTTAAGCAAGATCGAAATTATAGAAAAAGATGCGAAGCGAACATCAAGCAACCATGTGATTACTGCGATTGGCGTAACGGCAGGGGTCCTGTTGCTGGCGGTAATTGTCATTGCTGCCACAAAAAGCTCCTGTCCATTTGTAAGCGCTTATGATGGTAAAGAGTTCAGCCTGCAGGGCGAAATATATGGAGGTGCTATTTACCCTCAACTAGCCAGGCACGATTATCTTCCTTTGCGAATGCAGCCAATGAATGACGGTTCCCTGCAATTGAAAATCACCAATGAATTAAAGGAAAGGCAATACACAGATATAGCAGACTTATGGGTTATTACCCATGATAAAAATATGGAGGTACTGGCAGATGAAAATGGAAATTTATACAGCATTAGCAAGCCGGTAGCACCAATTAAAGTTTTGCTGAATAATAAAACAGATCTAACATCCACACTCGCCTCTGCAGGAGATGGAACCATGATTATAATGGATGATACTGCGACAATAAATGCAGGAAATGAAGTGTATATGAAATTTAATAAACCTACTAATGCAGCACAGGGTAAATTAATGTTGAATTTAAAAAATTCGTATTTCCTTGACTTGCTATATGGAGAAATTGCAAAGGGATTTGGAAAATACTACAATACTTACGTTGTACAACAGAGAAGTAAGCCCGTTAATGAGCTAATGAAATGGACAAAGGAGCAGCAAATACCATTGGTTGTTTCTGTGAAAACTGCTACTGGCTGGAAACAGGTTGCAGACATCACGACCATTGGGCCGCTGGCTACCAGGAGTATAATAGTTCCTATTGAACTTCCGGCCAATACAGAACCGTTTACAGAAATAAGGCTAAGCTCTGGTTTTATGTTTTGGGAAATAGACCAGGCAGCCATGGAATACTCCACAGAACAGAACTTCACTGTAGAAAAATTAAAAGTAGTTTCCGCCATAGATGAAGCAGGTATAAACGTGACCGACCGCTTGCAAAAAGAGGATGGTATTTACCTTTCCCAACCAAAAATTGGTAGTAGTGCCACTTTAGTTTATAATCCTTCAAATCTTACTGATGACAATAAAACCCGGTCTTACATTCTTCATGCAAAAGGATACTATGAGCATGTAAGAAGCTATAATACTAAACCAGACGTGGCATTTTTAAAACAATTTAAAAAGAGTAATGCTTTTCCGTTATACGGGTTAAGTGTATATAAAAAAATGTATGCGCAACAACTGCAAAACATGGCTAAGCGTAATTAATATTTAAACTAAAAAAATAATTCAATGGAAACAGCTATAGCAATTCAAGCCCCCGCTTTTGTTCACCATTACCAGGAAATTAATATTTCAAAAAAAACTACTGGTGCTAACGATTTACAGCCTGGCCAGGTGCACAAAACCATGATTTGGTTTTTGATAAAATTAAAAATATTTTACTTTGCCTGTGTTATTCTGAAACGCCCGGCATTGATTGTAAAGACATTTAAAAATATGCTACTGTTACGGGAAAATGTATGGGGTGGCGATTTAAGAAAAATATATAAAATTGATGGTAAATATTATTTTAACCAGTATACTCCCGGGTGGCCTTCTACGCTTTATGACAAGCTTATAAAATCTGAACTCCGCCGCCATGCTTCGCCCGCAACGGTTACAGAAAAATTATCTTTCGTATTCCTGGCTATTACCCGAAAATGCCCCATGTGCTGCGAGCATTGTTTTGAATGGGATAACCTGAATCAAAAAGAATCTTTCAGTAAAGATGATTTATTTAAAGTGGTGGATATTTACCAGCAACAAGGTGTTTTGCAATTTCATTTCAGCGGAGGTGAACCAATGGTGCGGGTAAAAGATTTGATTGAGCTGGTTGAATACGCCAGTGAAAAATCTGAGTGCTGGGTACTTACCTCCGGCTTCAATTTTACCCAAAATAATGCACAGCTTTTAAAGCAGGCTGGGCTTAAAGGTGTAGTAGTAAGTATAGACCATTACATACCTGAGTTGCACAACATGTTTCGTGGGCATGAAAAAGCATTTGAAGGGGCAATAAACGCTGTTAAAAATGCAAAGGCTGCCGGCCTCGTTGTTTCATTAAGCGTGTGTGCTACCAAACATTTTATCGACGGAGGTCATTTATTGCCATATATGGATTTTGCAAAAGGCCTGGGTGTGCAATTTGTGCAGGTGCTGGAACCCCGTATGGTGGGGCATTATGAAGGGCAACCGGTACTGTTAGAAGAAAAACATATTATACAGCTGGAGCATGATTTTAAAAAATTAAATCATGAAGTAGAATTTGAAAATTATCCTACTATGTTATATCATGGCTATCATCAGCGCAGGGTAGGCTGTTTTTCTGGAAGCAGGAGTGTATATGTTGATTCTGCCGGTGATGTACACGCCTGCCCGTTCTGCCATACAAAATCATATAATATTATTGACCTTATAAGAGCCAAAGCAAAAAAGCTTCCCGTGAAAGAAAATGCCTGCCCACAGTTTAGCAAGATTGCTTAACGGGCGGTAATAATTTTCAGTTGCATTACGAATGAAGCGTTAATGTGTTACTAAACATAATTACTATTGACGATTTATAGGAGTGTGTGCTTGTGCTTCCATTTAAAAAGGCAACGGCAATAAAATGATTAAGGATTAGGAGTAATTCTTTTGCGA
>JBDSWG010000013.1:0-4807 GCA_039926825.1 Ferruginibacter sp. | reverse complement strand
TAAAGAGTCTGCATGTATACGCAATGTTGCCCGTAAATGAAATTAATTTTCCATCCTTATCTTTTCCAGGAAAGATTCTACCTGGCGCCGCACGGGTGTTGCCCCGGAATTATAAAGATTTACCATCACAGAAAATAAAAGAAGTTTTTCTTTTCGGGAAATGATGTAACCACTCAGGGAGACATGGTTGCTGAGGGTACCTGTTTTTGCAAATATTGAATCTGTAGCATTCCGGTAATAATATTTAAGTGTGCCGGTACCGCCGGTTGCTAAAGTTTGTTTTAAACGTGGCATACCAAAATTTTTCCGCAAAGCATCCAGTACGTAGATCATATCATTAGGTGAAAATAAATTGTAGCGGCTTAGCCCGCTTCCATCTACCCATTGGGGTGGCTGGGGTAAATTTTTCAATTCATTGTTTAGAAGATTTTCTATTATGGCTTTATCTGCCATGTAGCCTAGTCTTACATTGGAAGACATGAGTAAGACCTGCTCCGCAAAAAAATTATCGCTGCGGTGCATCATAGGTGTGTACATAGAATCGATAGGTCGGGAATATAAGATGTGGTAAGGTTGTTTTCGGATTTCACTTGTATCCATGAGTAAACGAATGGATTTATGAAGCGTATCAGACAACAATTGCATATTGAGAGCCGGGCTGCTGATGAAAGGAACTTCAAGCGCTACTGCAGATTTTCCATTCGCTTCTATAATATACTGGTTGCTGTAACGATCTCTTTTTACACGGCTTATAAATTGGTTCCCGGAATAAATAAATCCTGCCAGGCTGTCTTTTAAACGGGGAAAATAATGTTGTTGACTATTTCCTTTGAAGCGAATTACATTACCATAAACGGGCAAGAGCGATCTTTCTGCCATATAATCATCAGAAAAATCATCCCAGCTCCAGCCGTGTCCCCAGGCATTTTCCTGCCAGGGGTTAATATAAAAAATGGGCTTTGTAACCTTGCCCAGGAATTCTAAGACGGGCTGCTTGGGATAATCAGGATGCAGTAAAGTGGGGTCACCCATTCCTTCAATCACAACTTTATCTTCCAGCTCATAAATTTTTAATGCCGGAATGCTGTCACCTAAAATAGTTAGGCCGGCAAATAAAGAAAAGAGTTTTGTATTACTGGCGGGAACAAAATATTTTTCGGCATCATGGGTAAATAAATATTTGCCAGATGCCGGCTCGTAAATACTGATGCCTATATGCGCATGGCGGATAATGCTGTCGTTTATTAATTGGTCAGCCTGCCGGGAAATGTTTTTCTGGGCATAGCAACTTGTAAGTCCATTTGCCAGGACCCATAAAATACATATGAAGCAATTGTAATCAGATTTCATTACCCTAAGCAATTAGTTGTTTTTTTACCAGCTAAGCCCTTTCCTGGAAACGCAGCCACCGTTCCGGTATTTCGTTACTACTGGCTTTCACATAATCCTGGTAACTACACGCAATAAATTTTTTATCCGGCATCTGCATCCACCAGCGCTGTGTTTTTTTACTTTGTAAAAACCGGGTTTCTATTTCGGTGAAAATGGTATGGTATTCATTAAAATATTGCAGGTCCCCCAGCGAAGCTTCCTGCAGGAGTTTTTGCCGGCCATCTATAAAATACCAGATGAGTTGCGAAGCCTGTATGGCGGTGAGCTCATTTTCATCTTTTCCCGGGTCGTAATTATAAATGCCAAAACTGCTAAGGGCCGGGCTTAAGCCGGCATAACGGGTAAGCATACACGCTTCCACGCCGCTAAGCCCATTGGGACATTCTCTGTTAGCGGGGGCATCACTATATTTTATAGCAGAAATATCCAGGCTGAGCAAGTCAGTATTGCGCAGCACTGGTTCCATCTCTTCTATATCTTCCGTCACCGTACCTACGCGGAAGCAATCGAAACGCAGTTTATCCAACGTCTCCAGCATGCGGGGATGTACAAAATAACTTTGAAAGGCAATATGGTTATAATGTTTAATCTGGTTTGGCTCAGATGTTAGCATTTCCATTAAGAAATTTTCACTCCTTACCGGGCTTTCACCTTTCAGGTCTATGCGGGCATCTATACACGTGGCTTCCACAGTACGGTTCAGGTGGCAGTAAGCATAATATTGCGCCAGCATTATATCATGCGAGCCTCCCAACAGCAATACGGTTTTCCCAGCTTTAATCAGTTCCACCAGTATGGTGCGGATAGCAGCATAGCTATCCTGCAACGATTCACCGGTTTTTATATTACCTATATCGGCAATACGCACATCGGTATGCCAGTAATGTAGCCGGTAAAGATGTTTACGGATAACATCCGCGGCATTATTTTCTTCTTCACCCGCGTTACCACGATATTCCCTGATGCCTATAAGGATGACATCCGTTTCATCGAGGTCAGGAAAATCTTCATCGTATAATTTAATGTGGCGGCCCAACTGGCCATCGGTATACCCCTGGTCTTCACTAATAAACGTCAAAGAGACGGGGTTTGTAAAATCTTTTAAATCATCCATTTCAGGTAAACATTTCTCTGCCGCAAACCTAAAGTATAATTAGCGGAGAATAAAACAATCCGACTAAAAACATATTGGTAATTATCTTAAGCAGCGGCACCTGGGAATGAAATATTTAATGCCCGGGTAAAAAATTTTATACGGCGGGTATTAGTAACTTTGAACAAATACATAAACATATATTTTATGGCAGAGCAACAGGAAGTGCTGAATGACGTAGTAATAAAATTTGCTGGTGATAGTGGTGATGGAATGCAGCTAACAGGCAGCCAGTTTACTAATAATACCGCCATGATGGGAATAGACCTCGCTACTTTCCCGGATTTTCCCGCTGAAATCAGGGCCCCGATTGGTACGCTACCCGGTGTTAGTGGCTTCCAGTTACACTTTAGCAGTGACAGGGTGTATACGCCCGGCGATGAATGCGATGTGTTGGTAGCGATGAATGCGGCTGCCCTTAAAGTGAACCTGGCAGGGTTAAAAAAAGGGGGAAGAATCATCGCCAATACAGATGGCTTCGACAGTAAAAATTTACGTTTAGCCAATTACCCCGATGGTGTTAATCCTATTGAAGACAATAGCCTGGAAGGGTATGAACTCATTAAAATAGACGTCACAAAAATGACCCGGGAATCGCTCAAGGATTTCACTATGGGTACAAAGGAAAAAGACCGGGCGAAAAATATGTTTGTGCTGGGCTTTTTGTATTGGATGTATAACCGGGATATGGATTATACTATTCGCTTCCTCACAGAAAAATTTGGAAAGAAGCCGGAGATTTTAGAGAGCAATGTAAAGGTTCTAAAAGCCGGGTACAATTTCGGCGATACCACAGAAACATTTACCCACCGGTTTTCCGTGCAAAAGTCCAGTATGCCGGCCGGAACTTACCGCTCCGTGATGGGAAACCAGGCTGTAGCTTATGGCCTCATTGCTGCTTCGCAAAAAAGTGGTTTGCCCATATTTTTAGGTTCTTACCCCATTACTCCTGCCTCAGATATTTTACATGAACTCAGCCGTCATAAAGCCTTTGGGGTAAAAACATTCCAGGCAGAAGATGAGATAGCAGCCATTACTTCGGCTATTGGTGCCAGTTATGGAGGATCCCTGGGCGTTACCACCACGAGTGGCCCGGGTATGGCATTAAAAGCGGAAGCCATGGGCCTGGCCGTAATGCTGGAAATTCCTTTGATCATTTGTAACATACAACGGGGTGGCCCCAGTACAGGTTTGCCCACCAAGACAGAGCAAAGCGATTTGTTGCAGGCTTATTACGGCCGCAACGGCGAATGCCCGATGCCTATAGTTTCAGCCTCAACTCCGAGTGACTGTTTTGGCGCTATTTACGAAGCTGTAAGAATTTCTGTAGAACACATGACGCCGGTAATATTCCTGAGCGATGGTTATATAGCCAACGGTGCCGAGCCCTGGAAGTTCCCGGAAGCAAAAGATTTACCACCCATACACACAGAATTTAAAACCGGCCTGGGCCATGGCGAAACACAGTTTCAGCCTTACCTCAGAGATGAGAAACTCGTGCGGCCCTGGGTGAAGCCCGGCACGCCTGCTCTGGAGCATCGCATCGGCGGTTTAGAAAAACAAAACATTACTGGGAACATCAGTTACGATGCAGAGAACCACCAGCTGATGGTAAAAATCCGGCAGGAAAAAGTGGATAAGATTGCCCAATATATACCGGAACAAAAATTAGACAGCGGGCCGGATAAAGGTAAAATTTTAGTGCTGGGCTGGGGCAGTACTTATGGAGCTATAAAGACTGCGTGTGCCATCATGCAAAAAGAGGGACATGAAATTTCGCATGCGCATCTCCGTTATGTCCGGCCTTTTCCGCGTAACCTGGGGGATATTTTCAAAAACTTTGACCAGGTATTAATTCCTGAAATTAATAACGGGCAATTGATAAAAATTATTCGTGATCAATATCTCATTGATGCCAAAGGCTATCATAAAATTATGGGCGTGCCTATCTACAAAACGGAACTGGTGGAAGTATTAAAGGAAATGCTGCAGTCGGAACCGCAAGTGTAAGAAGAAAAAATTAATGTGTTCTTTCTTTGCCGAGAATAAGGCCTATTTTAATATTAGCACTGAAGTAGGCATCTTTATCTGTTGGATCTCCACGGCGGCCATTCGGCCCGGCATGCTTTTCTAATTGCCGATCATTTAAAAGCAAAGCATTGGTCAGTTTGGAACCCGTAAAATAATTTGCAAATAAATTTGGGTCAATATACCGGGTACTTACATCATCCAGGTAATCGGTATTAAGAATGCGATAAACAA
>JBDSWG010000012.1:0-9423 GCA_039926825.1 Ferruginibacter sp. | reverse complement strand
TATATTTGAGTAAGGTTTCATTATACTCCTTAAAATGTTTTAAAATGAAAAAGATATTATTGCTTATAATAGCAGTCCTGATGTATGTTTCAGGAATTTCTCAGCAAATCTCTCCGCAGCCACAAGTGACAAAACAGGATTATCTGCAGAAAAGTAAAAAGCAATTTAGAACTGGTTTAATTTTGTTAGGAGGAGGAACAACTTTAATCGTTGCAGGAATTCTAACTTATCAAAAAGGTGCGGCTAGCCTGGTATTAGCAGGCCTTGGATTGCTTGCAGACGCAAGCAGTTTACCGTTTTTTATTGCTTCGGCCAGTAATAAAAAGAAAGCAAATAGAATAGCAATTAATTTTAATTATCAAAAAGCAAACTATTTATTGAACTCAGGTTTTGCAAATATTAATTATCCAGTATTATCGTTCAAGGTTTCTATGAAATAGTTAAATCACCTATCTCTTTGCTTCGGTGTCCAGCGGGGTTTTCGCAACGGAATTAACATTGAAAAACAGCACTTCATGCGAATCCCCGATGTATGACGCTGTACCACCCGAAAATTGTTTATTCAAACATCATTATAATGCCGGGGAGTGAAATGTTTTGCTAAACCTTCTTCATAATATGAGGCGTTGCAGTGTTCATAAAGTGTAAAATTTTCTGCCAGTTTCCACTTGCCCGATATCGGATTAAGATGTATGTTATCAATTTTTAAATCAGAAATTTATCAGAGAATATGGCTTTGGCATTAAATGAAATTTTAAATACTTTTTGCAACTGTCTTTTGTTTCTATCTCTTGCTGTTATAAATTCCTGTAAACGTTGTAGCGTTGCTGAATCTACCATAGCTTCCACCCTTTCAATTAGCTCAAAAGCCATAAAACACTTCCCGTTTCCGATAATTTTTTTAACTCGCAGTTGCCATGAGGGAAGTATAAAATACAATGTACATGATTAGGCGTAATACATACGCAATCGTATTTACAGCATCTTTCTTTAATACATTGAACCAATTATAAATTATATCATAATCATTTGTATGCTCTATCAGGGGCAACCACTGGTATCCTGTAAACGTACAGAAAAATAGACTTTATTGATTTGAATGTTTATACTTAACAGACATGCTTTTAAAGTTAGCATAAAGAAAGCATTCAGTTGAAGAGGATGCAGGCATCGGGGTTTTGCGAAATCATTCCTGGTAAAAATTAATTTTAAGAAAGCAAAAACCCCGATGGGATCCTGAAATGCCTGGCAGCAGATGCTTAATATAACTGATAAAGAAATAGATGCCATGGTGTATGCATTGTATGGGTTAGCAGAAGAGGAAATAATGATTGTGGAAGGCGGTTAAAAAAAAGGTGAGAGCTTTCTAAAACTGTCACCTCTAATAAACTATTCACTGTTTTTATTTTCCTGTTTCTCCTTTATATTTTGGGTCAAAATCTACCATCCATTCTATGCCGTACTTGTCCCGGAACATTCCAAAATATGAACCCCAGGGGCTATCGCCAATCGGGAACTCAATATTTCCTCCGGCAGAAAGGCCGTTAAATATCTTGTCGGCTTCTTCCCGGCTTTCTGCGCTGACAGATATTTTAGACCGGTTCTCATTTTCATTTACCGGGCCCATGCTTGCCGGAACATCATTCCCCATTAAAATATTTTTGCCGATAGGCAAAGCAATGTGCATGATTAAATTTGCCTCATTGTCTGAAACCGGGTGTTCCGGTCCTGACATATCTTTAAAACGCATAATCGTTGCGAACGCTCCGCCAAATACAGATTTGTAAAAATTAAAAGCTTCTTCAGCATTTCCGTTGAAGTTGATGTAAGGATTGATAAGTGCCATGATGTTATTTTTTAAAAGTGTATAAAATGTTTCTGTGTCTGTTTAATTATGTTTCGATGTTTTTCCTTCAACAACTTTCAATGCGCCTGTGCGTTAGCTGTTGATGTTGTGTAAGTAGAAACGGAGTTAGTTGAAGTTCAAAGCACCGTCTCTCTGCGAGCCTGACTATTAGCCGGATTCTTATAACCTAAATTATTTCTGCGATAAGTATTCTAATAATTCATCCAGGTTTTTCATTTGCATAGCAGTTCCTTCCCGGAAGCCCATTTCAAGTTGCTTTTCCATACGCTCCAGGGATTCATTATAAATTGTAACACGCACGGTCGTTACCGGGTTGCTGCCGGCACCTTCCCGCTCACTGAAATTCAAATCCCATTCAGACCCCGGCAATTCAGGGTTTTCATCTTTGTCTGCAAAAGCATTCAACAGTTTGAAATTTGTTTTCGGGCTGATGGAAGTAAATTTCTGAATAACCCACCGTTCTTGACCTTCAGGGCTTACCATAGCATAAAATCTTTTTCCGCCCACTTCAAAATTCATCACTTTTGTTTTGGAAGAGTAGGGTTTTGGTGCCCACCATTGGTCAAGAATTTCCGGCTTTGTATATGCATCCCATACAAGCGAAAGGCCTGCTGCAAAATCACGGGTTATGCATACTGTTTTTGCCGCTTTGTCTACAGTAAAATCATTCAGATTGGTGTCAGACGCCAAATTGTTGTTCATTTTTTCATTTTTTTAATAGCTTGCCTGTCTTTAGTTAGGGCCAGCTTTTTGTTAGAAATGGCCTGCCTTTCGGTAGACATGTTTAATAATACTTTGTCTAATTGTTCATACCTGTCTTCCCAAATCTTTTTGAATTGTTCTAACCATTTATCAATTTCCTTCATTTTATTAATTTCAAGAGAGTAGTAAATTTCCCTGCCTTGTTGCTCTTGTTTTACCAGTTCACATTCAATCAAAATTTTGATATGTTTTGAAACAGCCTGCCGGCTTGTATGAAAATGTTCGGCCAGAGCGCCGGGTGTCATCACCTGCAAGGCAATAAGGCAAATGATGGCCCGCCTTGTGGGATCTGCAATCGCCTGAAAAATATCTCTTCTTATATCCATATATTTACCTGCTACTATATGGTTGCAAATATAAATGCAATTATTTGGTTGCGCAAAATATTTTTAAACTATTTTTTAGATGGGCAAAATAAGATGTAAGATACAACTGGAATGTCGATGGGGTATGGCCTGGAACGAAGTGTAGATTATAAACTGTTCACCCCTTTATTTTTCTTTTAAGTATGTATGGTTATTAAAAGTACAATCCCGAGAAGAGCTGCACAATAATGAAACCCCATTTTAATCCTAAGGCCTGTGAAATAGCATCCATCAATAGAGGCCCGATTTTATTACACAACTCCTGCCAGTCAGAAAATGGTAAAATGAGCAAATAAGAAATGGTGAATACAGAAATTAACAGGCCGGTGTGAAAGAGCAAAGCCCATTCTAATGATGTTTTCATGCCATAATAAAATTATCCTGGTATTGTTTTTTTACCATACTTATTAGCTGGCCATTCACTTTTATAATCTCAAATTAAGTTTCCTTAAAACAGGGTAAACAAATTTTTTTACATGTTTGGCCAGGCAGTAAAATTTTAATTATTGCCCTCATTATTTTATATAAATCTGAGCCATTTTATTTCCTTGTGATTTAATTTGTACTGCCCATACCACCGGCACAATGGATACATCACCAACACAACGCCTATCCAAATCAAATAGACAGCCAAAAGTCCCACGCCACTGGCCTCTTTTGGCCTGCCGAAATTAAAACCAAATAATAAATCTGATGGCTTGTAACCCTGTAGAAAAACTATAAAGAACATTACGGGATGTATAATGTACCAATGAACGATGAAATAAAATAAAGGAACCTTTCCAAATACAATGGTGATTTCAGTAAATTTATTACTCATGCTTTCTGCTGCGTAAAGCATCAAAAACATAATACCCAAAGTGAGCAAACAGAATTGCAAAGAAGGGGGGTATTTAGTCACATTTATAAAAGACAAGAAGGTAAACAAAGGCGTTTTTTGAACCTGCCAGGGCACCAAATCTCCATACAAATTTATAAAACGGAGGATTGCAAATAACACGATACTTAGTATTCCAATTTTTAAAAAAATATTTCTCCGTTTTTCAAGTGCAAGTGTAAATAAAACTCCAGCCGCAAATCCTGCTAACATAATTCCTATCCAGGGTACCGGCGGATACCCGACAACGATAGTCATGTCATTTCCCGGGCTAATGGCTTCTACAGTGAAGAAAGGTGTGAGTATATTTTTTAATAACGAGGCTTCTGCAAAGGGTATTAAAGGAAATAAGTTGTGCAGGAAAATAATCGCCAGCCCGGCAACAGCAATAGTTTTAGCAGAGCATCTTAATAAAAAACTTAATACTATAAACCCCGTACCTATCGCCGATAATACATCAATTAAAATGACACTAAAATGGACGTCGAACCAAACGCCAAAATTTATAATGGTCAGGTCAAGTATAATCAGTAAAATGCCCCGGGATAAAAGGTATTGCCGGGTTTGGGAATAATTATTTTTATTCTTAAAGCTGATATAAGCTGAAACCCCAGAGAGAAAAACAAAGGTTGGGGCACATAAATACGTAATCCAGCGGGTAAAAAATAAAGCGGGTGTTGTAGTATTTAAATTTGTAGGCTGCTGGGTGAGAGAACTGACATGTATGAGATCCCGGGTGTGATCCAGCGCCATGATGATCATTACAATTCCCCTGGCTACATCGATACTGTTGATACGTTTCATTATTTATTGCTTCTAAATTAAAACTGACTCTGTGTTATACCATGTTAGCGATAGACTGGTGACAGGCAATTAGTAAATAACAGGATTTGTTTTCATTTTTTATCCAGGGTCATCTCGAAAAATTGAAACCATTGTTCGCCTCTTTTCATTTCACCCGTTTCGTACCATTGTCTTTTTTCGTTTAGGTATATGATGTAACGCATACCCTCAATTGGATACCAGTATAGCTTTTCACCGATAACTTCAGCTTTAAAATTTCCTTCCATACCGTTTGATAAATAGGAGTGAAAGCTGTAATTACTATCAGTTTTATTGTACGTGATAATAGCCAAAGCGTTATGAATTATCTTTCCATTATCCATCCCCATTCCTTCGATGAGCATAGCAGTGCTATCTAGTTTAAAACTGATGTTTTCTGTTTGGATAAAAAAATGCTTTTGTCCATCTTTTTCCATTATCCAACCTTTTCCTTTCCATTCACCCGTAATAAATCCTAGTTTTTCCATTTCCTTTTTATTTGAAAGATTGGTTTGTAAATCTTGAGCATTTGTCATCCACGATATTAGCAGGGTAGGAATTAAAACAAACAATTTTATCATTTTGGTTTTTGTTTTTAAAATTATTATTATTATTTAATATTGCTTCGTAGCAACGTCACTCAATGAGCCTTTTCTTTAGCCGGGGACGTAGCTTAAAATGAACGGATTTATTGATTTCAACATTTACTTTCTCCATTAAATATAGCCATTGATGATGCTGTAATGTTATAAAAAAATAACCTGAGTATATGGTATCTTAGGTTTTAAGGACCTACTTCAAAATTATAATTTTCACCGGAGGAATTAGCAAATTTAAATATGAGTTCGGTGTTACTCAACGTCCCCGGCTTATGCACATAATCCCGTAATAAACGTTGCTGCGAAAGAGCAGTATTTTTTGTGTTTTAATAATTCCCGATAGTTATGGGGTCTTTTGTTTTTGTTATTATATTTTATTTTCATCAAGTGCTTTTATCATATCATCTGTAATGCTTTCACTTGAAATTCCATAACCATTTACCAAAACTCCTTTTATATTATATTTTGAGGATGAAATGGCGTATACAATTGCTTCATCACCAGGATCTGACGGGCCTTCAAAGCGGTAATGTTTATCTACAATAAATTCACCTGGAAATATTTTTAAAAGATTGTCGCCACATTCAAGGCAATTTTCTTTTATATTGAAATCAAAAGTATATCCTCTTTCTTTTAATAAATTAGTAATTTCTGAAAGTGTGGTCATCGTATTCATGGTGAAATCTTTTATGCTGTTTACAGTACCTTTTTATAGTTCTTAATTATGTTTGGATAGTACAGAATGTTTTCATAGACTCACTAAAGTTATTGCAAGAATTCCTTATAATTTTTCTATTATTACTGAAATACTTGTTTACTCAGTTTAATAGCATTTTTTCTCTGACACTTTTCTGGCGTAACCTCCTCCATAATCCAGGGATATATCATTACCCACGCTTGATTTCGTTGTGAAGGGTGAGGTAAAGGAAAATAGTTTGGAAGAAACGCCCTATAATATCTGGCGGTTTCTGTTAGATTTAATTTGCAATCTTTTTCAACTATTCTTGTTGTGCATATTGTCCTATTAAAAAAAAAGCGAGCGTTTTAAAATTTTTTAAAATTTTGGGATTATACCAGGGAGCATATTCTGCTCTTGGAGTAATTTCTCCCGATAGCTCTTCACCCGGAAACTTAAAACGCACTGGCACAATTGAAAAACTTGCCGGTTTAAAATAGTTTCCTTATCTACATTCCTTCATTTCTTTAACGTATCGCCACTTTTTTCTATCCATGAAATTACTCTTTCAGGTGCACGCCCGCCGGGAGCCTATTCTATAAAGAAGTTTTGAAAATTTCATTATGCCATAGGATTGTAACCTAATAATAAATTATTGATACAAACTGGGCATTTGCTTATTTCTTTTAAGAGAGACTTTACTAAAATAATTTGAGAATCTTTTAAACAGGTTTCGATAAATTATTAGGTATCTGCCAATAAATCAAAGTACTCGTCATCTTCATTTTTACCGCCAAAACCTTTGCCTATACTTTCGTGAGTTTCTACAAATTCGATAGAACTTACCCACTTTACCATTTTATAGCCTAGCTGATTTTCAATTCGTAGCCTGAGTGGTGCACCATGTTCAAGCGACAGGGACTCGTAATTCATTTCCCAGGCAAGTATGGATTGAGGCTTAAGGCAATTCTCAAGCGTATGTGTATCATAATAAGTGCCTCCATACAAACCTTCACCAAATGAAAAAAAAGCAACTGTTGTTACAGAATCCTGAGGCTTTACCAATTCAATTATCGCGTTCAAAGATATTCCGCCCCATTCTGCTATGCCCGACCAACCCTGTATGCAATGATGCATAGTAATATTTTGCTCCTTACCCATCATTTTAAGATCTTCCAATGATAATTCAACAGGATTATCTACCAGGCCGCCAATTTTAAGCTTATAGTCTACAAAATTATTTGCTGCTAGTTTTTTCCATTCAGCCGAGTCCGGCATTTTTCCGTTAAGCCAGAAATAAGGTGAAATATCTTTTTTTTGATAGTAAGGTTTAGGTTTAAAACGGTCCACCGTAATACGCCATAGTTTCCCGTTAATATTTGCCTGCAGGTATTGAAGAAGCCGTTGCTTATTCCAGGAAAGCCAATGGGCAAAAAAGCAAAATCCTGTTGTAAATATAATAATTGCTATCCCGATATATAGCCCTGTATAACTATTGGCATCGTCAGTTCCTATAGTTATATGATTCATATTTCTTACTAATCCTGTAGCTGCCACCAATGCTACATGTATTATAATAAAAATGACATACGCTATCATCACTAAAAAGTGAATAGAACGGGCACTTTGCCAGTTGCCGAATAATTTTGGATACCAGTGAAAACGATTTTCAATAGCCGGTGACATAGCCATACCGGTAAGCATGGCCAGCGGCGCTAAAATAAAAACTACGCCAAAATAAGAAAGCTGTTGCAACGCATTATACTGATAAAAACCATTTGGCTCTACGGGCATATTGAAAGTAATATAATGAACAAAAACATTCCATGAATCAGGCAATATTTTCCATGATACAGGCACCAGTCTTTTCCATTGATTTGTGTAAAATAAAAGCACAATAAAAACAGCACCATTTAAAAGAAAAAACGGAACCGTTAGAAAATGCCAAACTCTTGCAATGCCTATGGTATGCCGGTAACCCGGCAAGCCTATAACCGGGCTAATATATCGGGCATCTTCCTTAGCAGTCCAAAATTTATCTTTAGGTTTTTTCAGAGGCGTAAATCTTATCCATGCAGTTTCGGGTTTGCAACTATTATTCCAGTACAAACGGGGATGGTCAACCAATATTGAAAGCCCGCTTCTTATAATCAGTACCAAAAAAAAGAAGTTTACCCAGTGGCTTAGGTTTATCCATATTGGAAAACCTGAAGGGTCAGAATTTGTAGGAGAGATAAGAGGCAAAGAAGGATCAGCCGGCAAACCAATTAAAACAATTTGTAGCCATGCAATACAAGGCAAGCCAATAATCAACACGAAAAAAAATATTAATAAATAAGGTTTAAGGGCAATAAAACTTCGTCTGTCCGCAGGATAGTGTACTGCTTTTTCGGCTTCCGTAAAATGGGGCATCATAAAGAGCGTTTCATGCTTGTGTAAAGTAATCTAATTGTCACTTCTTTATTTTATTGTTTTTCTAATGTATAGCTTCACAAAAGTTACAACAGCCCTTTACAAAAAGTTATTAACCTGGTATATCCCTTGCTTCGCAGAAACGTCCTTGGTGTCTCAGCGGGGTTTTCGCAACGGAATCAAAATCGAAAAACATCACTTCATTAGAAACCCCGATGTATGAAGCTGTACCACCCGAACACTGTTCTTTCAAACATTATTATAATGCCGGGGAGTGAAATGTTTTGCTAAACCTCTTACACTTCACAAACATGCTTATAAAGTCAGTATACAGAGAGTATTCAGTTGAAGAGCCTACAAGCATCGGGGTTTTGCGACAATATCGCTGGCATAGCTTAATTTTAAAAATGCAAAAACCCCGCTGGGATACTGCTTCAGCGTCGAACCGGGCTTTCGCAACGGAATCAACATCGTAAAAAGCAACTCGTGTGAAACGCCGATGTGTGAGGTTCTACCACCCAAACATTCATTGTCTCAGCGGGGTTTTCGCAACAGAATCAACATCGAAAAACTGCACTTCATGCGAAACCCCGATGGATGCGGGTGTACCACCCGAACATTGTTCTTTTAAACATCATTATAATGCCTGGGAGTGAAATGTTTTGCTTAATCATCTACGTAAAATGAGGCACTGCTATGTTCATAAAGTTGGTGTCTCAGCGGGGTTTTCGCAACAGAATCAACATCGAAAAACTGCACTTCATGCGAAACCCCGATGGATGAGGCTGTACCACCCGAACATTGTTCTTTTAAACATCATTATAATGCCTGGGAGTGAAATGTTTTGCTAATCCTTCTTCGTAAATTGAGGCACTGCTGTGTTCATAAAGTTGGTGTCCCAGCGGGGTTTTCGCAACGTAATCAACATCGAAAAACATCACTTCATGCGAAACCCCGATGTATGAAGCTGTACCACCCGAACATTGTTCTTTTAAACATCATTATAATGCCTGGGAGTGAAATGTTTTGCTAATCCTTCTTCG
>JBDSWG010000011.1:0-10205 GCA_039926825.1 Ferruginibacter sp. | reverse complement strand
GATGGGTCCCAGGCCGTATAACCCCGGGCTTCGAAAGTGGCCCTCAGCCCACCACTGGGGAAAGATGACGCATCCGGTTCCTGCTGAATAAGCGCAGCACCTTCAAATTCTTCAATCGGGGTACCATCGCCTTTGATGGTAAAAAATGAATCATGCTTTTCTGCTGAAAGTCCGGTAAGGGGTTGAAACCAGTGCGTAAAATGCGTTACGCCTTTACTTTCTGCCCAGGTGCGCATGATATTCGCAATACGGCTGCCCATAACGCGGTCAATCTTCTTTCCACCTCGGGTAGAGGCCAGTAGACTTTTATATGCATCATCACTTAAAAAATTACGTGCCGTCTCCAGCGTAAAGACATTTTCATTGAAAATGCCCGTAATGCGGGCAGAAGGTTGGGGTTCAGTATCTTCCTTAATGGAAAGATTTGTTATTGCTTTAAATCTTAAAGAACTCATTAATTTTTGTAGTTTAATACAAAAAAACAGTTTTATTCTGAATAATCAAATAAAATTTATGTCCTATCCCTCCAAAAATCAGTAATAAACATAAAATAATTTATATATTATTTTTTATAATATTTGTGATGCAAGGTGACAAGAATAGGAATTACCAGGAAGGGAAGGTACAAGCTGCGGTAGCGGATGATGGCCCCGAGATTGGGAACAATGAAGCCGGTAATGATTATCATAACCCCCGCAAAAATGCAAAGCATCCAGAGAAAAGGGTCAGCCCGGGTGTTGTTGGATTGAAAATAATAATACAAAGTAACAAAGCCTGCTGCCAGGATAAGTATCATTTCCACGGCGAAAAAATATAGAATATTCAAAGGTGCAAAAAAGAGATGCGGACGAAAGAAAGCATGGTCTATAGCAATGGGTATAGATTTGGCAAAACTAAAAATGCTGGGTTCCGTTGCAAGGGAGCCTAAATGCGTTTTTCCTTCTTCCAATGATCCAAAATCCCGCTGGTGCGTGGTAATGAGTTCCAGCGGGTTGAAATTTGTGAAGCTGAGAATGAAAAGGCCTGACAAAGTTGCTGCAATCATAACCCCTAGAGAGATAACCGGCCTAATTTTTAATTGTTGCGTAACCCAGGCCCAGATAGACAGGGGCAATAAAACCAGGCAGACATAATTCCTTAAGAGGAGCATAATAACAAATGTAAAAAATAAGGTCACCAGGGCTTTGCGGTTGTAGCTATCCGTCATAAGTTTACCGAGGCTATAAATAAAACCTGCCATAGCCATAAACACAATGGCATCTTTATGCAGGTTTACGCTAAATAAAAAAGTAGAGGGAAGAAAAAAACACACCGCAATGGCAGCCTTGCCTTTCAACAAATATTTCTCCCGAAGTAACCTGTATAAAAATACATTTCCAAGGAATGATATAAATATAAAAATGAGGGTATTGAGGTAAAAATTGCCACGGTTGAAGAGTTGAAATGGCGCCAGGAATTTACTCAGGAAAGTCATTTTTAAATCATTCCAATATGAACCGGTGGAATCAAAAAAGCCCCCATACCCATGGGTGTATTTCCAGGGAAACAGCGTGGCGAAAAATTCTGAGGGGTTAGACTTTAGTAAATTGTATTCCCCGGAGGCGTAAGTATTTAATTCTACCGGGTCAGAAGTATTGAAATAATGCAGCATAATATACGCTGTAAGCAGGCCCAGGAAAATTCTTGTAAACAGGAGTGTCAGCAGCCATCCCGTTCCCAATTGCGTTTGCTGGAAAAAGGGAAGTTTGATAACGAGGAAACTAAATATCAGAAGGTATATGGTAAAGACAAAATAGAGCACATGTATATTGTTGGCAGTAAGATATATAAAATTTCTAAATGGCTTTAGGTATAAGTTCTACTCACGGGTTACCTTTGCATGGCCATCAACAAAGTAAATCATACATGGAAATTACTGCAGAAACAGCCGCCAAACTTCGAATTACAGAAGATGAATTTGAACTGATAAAAAAGAAACTGAACCGCACGCCTAACTTCACGGAACTCTGCGCTTTCAGCGGTATGTGGAGCGAGCATTGCAGTTACAAAAATTCCATTAAATTATTGAAAACATTGCCGCGGGATGGAGGTAAAATGCTGGTGGCAGCAGGTGAAGAAAATGCCGGCTTGATGGACATCGGCGATGGCTATGGCGTTGTTTTTAAAATAGAATCACACAATCATCCTTCTGCCATTGAACCTTTCCAGGGAGCCGCAACGGGAGTTGGCGGCATCAACCGCGATATTTTTACGATGGGCGCCCGGCCCATTGCGTCCTTAAATTCCCTGCGCTTTGGTGATCCTACTGATGCTAAAACTCAGCACCTGCTGGGGGGGGTTGTAAAAGGCATTGGCCATTATGGAAATTGTTTTGGCGTACCGACCGTAGGCGGAGAAATTTATTTTGATGCCTGTTACCATACCAATCCTTTAGTGAATGCCATGAGTGTGGGCACCGTGAAAATAGGCGAAACCGTTTCTGCCACGGCAGAAGGAGAAGGCAACCCTGTATATTTTGTTGGCAGTGCTACCGGTAAAGACGGCATTGGCGGAGCTTCCTTTGCCAGTGCCGAAATAACGGCAGATAGTGCGGAAGATTTGCCCGCCGTTCAGGTAGGTGATCCATTCCAGGAAAAGAAATTGCTGGAAGCCTGCCTGGAAGTGATACAAACCAACGCCGTGGTGGGTATGCAGGATATGGGCGCTGCCGGTATTATTTGTTCTACTGCAGAAATGAGTGCCAAAGGAAAATCCGGAATGCGTATAGACCTTGACAAAGTTCCTATGCGCCAAACCAATATGAAAGCCTGGGAATTGCTTTTGAGCGAAAGCCAGGAGCGAATGCTCATGGTGGTGGAGAAAGGAAAAGAAAAGCTCGTGACAGATGTCTTTGCAAAATGGGATCTGCCTTGTAGTTGTATTGGCGAAGTGACGACGGATGGCCTGCTACATTTTTATATGGATGGCGTGCTGGAAGCTGTGCTGCCGGCAGAAGAACTGGTATTGGGTGGCGGGGCCCCGCAGTACAACAGGGAAAGCCGGGAGCCGGCTTACTTGAAGGACCTGGCAAAATTTTCATTGAACGCTGTAGCCTTACCTACGAATCTTAAGGATATAACGAAGGCCATATTATCACTTCCTGATATCGCAGATAAAAGATGGGTTTATGAGCAGTATGACAGCATGGTGGGTACTGGTAATACATCATCCAATAATCCTTCGGATGCGGCTATCGTTTTGGCAAAACCCACCGGCAAGGCCCTGGCGCTTACAACAGATTGCAACAGCCGTTATGTATATGCGGATCCTTACACCGGTGCCATGATTGCTGTTGCGGAAGCTGCCCGTAATATTGTGTGCAGTGGAGGAGAACCGCTCGGTGTAACCAACTGTCTCAATTTTGGTAATCCCTATGATCCCGAAGTGTATTTCCAATTTAGCCAGGCCATAAAAGGTATGGGAGAAGCCTGCCGTAAATTTAATACACCAGTAACCGGAGGCAATGTGAGTTTTTATAACCAATCCCCGGATGGCCCCGTCTATCCCACGCCTACAATAGGCATGGTGGGTTTATTGGAATCTCCGGCTGAAGCCCTGGGTATGGGGTTCAGGGAAGATGGCGATGTGCTGGTATTGCTGGGAGAATGCAAAGAAGATATAAATAGCTCTGCATACCTCTATCACATTGTTGGAGAAAAACAATCTCCTTGTCCTTATTTCGATTTGGATGAAGCTGACCAATTGAACAAGTTGTTGCTTGATTTAAATAAGAAACACCTTCTGCACTCGGCACATGATGTAAGTGATGGGGGCCTTATGACCTGCCTGATGGAAGCAGCATTTTTTTTTGAAAAAGGGTTTCTGGTAAAACAAGAAGATCAATCGCTTCGGTCGGATAGCTGGTGGTTTGGTGAAAGTCAGAACAGAATTGTCGTTTCGCTGGCAAAGGAAAACCTTGCGGCTGTAGAATCATGTTCTGCTTCTTCTCATATAAAATTTGAAGTATTAGGAGAAGTGACTTCTAGCAATGTTGAAGTGAACGGAGAAAACTGGGGTGCGACAATACAATGGAAAAAGGCCTGGCGCAATGCCCTCGGAGATTTGCTGGCCGGTGAATCGTCTTCATCTGCCCTTTCGGCCCTTTAACCCGGCATTAAAACGATAACAAAAAATTAAGCCCAAAATGTCCATTAATCCTGTGGATATATTATTTTTGTTCTCCATTTAAGAACAACGTGAACCAATTGGAATTTTTTACTTGCTATATTTTCATTTCCGGTCCACAACCACGTACCCGACGTGGATGCTGATAGGACGAGCCCACACAAAATGCCCCTGTCAGTGAAAAAAGCCCCCCGCAATAAACAGCCCCGGCTGTAAGCCTAACAACTTTATTCTACTTTTTTAATTTTTCAGACATTGGAAAATTCAAACATCATTATACGTCCTGCTACAGAAGAGGACATTCATTATGCGGAAACTATTACCGCAGAAATGGAATCTTCCGCAAAAGCCCGTGGTACTGGTATTGCGCAGCGCTCACCTTCCTATATTGCCATGAAGATGAAAGAGGGAAAATCTGTAATTGCCCATACCAAAGAAGGTAACTGGGTAGGCTTCTGTTATATAGAAGCCTGGGGTCAGGAAGGGTTTGTAGCCAATAGCGGCCTTATTGTTTCCCCGGAATATCGTAAAACCGGTGTAGCCAAAGCCATAAAAGAAAGAATTTTTAAACTTAGCCGCCAGCGGTATCCGGAAGCAAAAATTTTTGGCCTTACGACCGGGCTGGCTGTGATGAAAATCAATTCTGACCTGGGGTATGAACCTGTTACCTATAGTGAGCTTACAGATGATGAATCTTTCTGGGCCGGCTGTCGCAGTTGTGTGAATTTTGATATCCTAATGAGTAAAGACAGGAAAAATTGTATGTGCACGGCTATGTTGTATGATCCCAAAGATCATTATGAGCCGGAAGAAACGGCGGCAGATTTTAAAGATAAATCGCCCATTTATGAGCGCTTCATGAGGCTGAAAAAATCCCGGTTGATCCGGTATATAAAAGGCCGCGAAAAGAAACCTAAAGGTAAATCACTGCTGCAGTTCTTCTGGAGTTTCCTACCTTTCTATTAAGGCTCAACTTTTTTTTAACCCTAAATATTTCTGCCGGCAGGCATTTGAATATGTCAGAAAATAAAAAACTTGTTTTAGGCTTCAGTGGTGGGTTAGATACCACTTATTGTGCACTTTACCTGAAAGAACAAGGGTATGATGTACATGCGGCACTCGTAAATACGGGCGGATTTTCGCCTGAGGAGCTGAATCAAATAGAAGCCCATGCTCACCGCCTCGGTGTTGCCTCCTATGTGACCATAGATGCGGTGAAAGATTATTATGATACCATTGTAAAATACCTGGTATTCGGTAATGTATTGAAAAATAACAGCTATCCCTTAAGCGTAAGCGCAGAAAGAATTAGCCAGGCATTAAGCCTTGCTGATTATGCTAAAGAAACGGGCGCTGATGCCATTGCCCATGGCAGTACCGGGGCCGGTAATGACCAGGTTCGGTTTGATTTGGTTTTTAATACTGTACTTCCTGGGGTAGACATCATTACACCCATCCGCGATAATAAACTCAGCCGCGAAGCAGAAATAAATTGGCTGAAAGAAAGGAGCGTGGATATGAATTTTGAAAAATCTGCTTATTCTATAAATAAAGGTTTGTGGGGGACCAGCGTAGGCGGCAGGGAAACATTGAAAAGCAAGGGTATCCTGCCGGAAGCAGCATGGCCTTCCCAACTGGATAAAAATCTCATCTCCGAAGAAGTTATGCTTGTTTTTGAACAAGGACAACTGTGGGGCATAAACGAAGATACGTTTGACCATCCTTCCCAGGCTATACAGGCGCTTCAGGCTATGGCTGCTCCTTATGCTATTGGCCGCGATGTACATATTGGGGATACCATTATTGGCATTAAAGGCCGGGTAGGTTTTGAAGCTGCGGCGCCCATGGTTATTATTAAAAGCCATCATGCGCTGGAAAAACATGTACTTACAAAATGGCAACTTAACCTGAAAGATCAACTGGCGCAGTTTTATGGTAATTATTTGCATGAAGGCCTTGTAATGGATCCGGTGATGCGGGACATTGAAGCATTTTTTACCAGCAGCCAGCACCATGTAAGCGGGAAAGTATTTGTGCAGTTATTGCCCTACCGATTTGTTGTTACAGGTATTGAATCTGCTTTCGACCTGATGAACACAGGTGCGGGGATTTATGGCGAAATGAATAATTCCTGGACGGGTGAAGATATTAAAGGATTCACAAAAATATTTGGTAACCAGGTCGGCATTTATAACCAGGTAAAACAATCCGGAGATGTCAGAAAAAATTAATGTGGGAATTGTCGGCGGTGCCGGATACACAGGTGGTGAAGCCATAAGGATATTATTGAATCATCCTCAGGTAAACCTTGCCTGGGTGCATAGCCGCAGCCAAGCGGGCAAGCCATTGTATGGGGTACATAAAGATTTACTGGGAGATACAGAACTCTGTTTCTCCGGCGAAGAACCAGGTAAAGCGGATGTAATTTTTCTATGCCTGGGCCATGGAGAATCTGTAAAGTTTTTAGCAAAAAATAATGTTGCTGTCGGTACAAAGATTATTGACCTCAGCCAGGATTTCCGGCTGGGAAAAAAAGATGCCTTTGTCTATGGCTTGCCGGAAATAAACAGGGAAGAAATTTCTTCTGCAGCCCATGTTGCCAACCCCGGCTGTTTTGCCACCGCCATTACCCTGGGATTATTGCCTTTGGCCTCTGCTGGCCATTTAAATAAAATTTATACGACGGGTATTACGGGTTCTACCGGTGCCGGGCAATCGCTTTCAGACACTTCACATTTTAGCTGGCGGGAAGGAAATATCCAGGCTTACAAAACCCTGCAACACCAGCACCTGGGTGAGATTAATCAATCCCTGTCGCAACTTCAGCCGAGTAAATCAATCAACCTTTCATTCGTACCCTGGCGGGGCAATTTCACACGGGGAATATTTTGCAGTTCACAAATAGAAACTGCAATGTCGTTTGAAGAAGCCAGCGAGCTTTTCCAGAATTTTTATACCACCCATCCTTTTGTTACCGTAAGCGCTGCACCAATAAGTATGAAGCAGGTTGTGAATACTAACAAGGCGGTTATCCAATTGGAAAAAATTAATGACACCCTCGTGGTACATTCCGCCATCGATAATTTATTAAAAGGAGCCAGCGGGCAGGCAGTTCAAAATATGAACCTCATGTTCGGCCTGGATGAAACTTCCGGTTTACGTTTTAAAGCGGCAGCATTTTAAATACTTAATCATGAATCTTTTTGACGTTTATCCTTTACAACCCATCACCATCAGCAAAGCAGAAGGCAGCCGCGTGTGGGATGATAAAGGGCAGGAATACCTGGATTTCTATGGCGGGCATGCCGTAATATCCATTGGTCATACACACCCGCATTGGGTGCGCCGCATCAAGGACCAGATGGATAAAATTTCATTTTATTCTAATTCAGTTCATATTCCTTTGCAGCATGACCTGGCCGATATATTGGGCCGCGTCTCCGGTAAAAAAGATTACCAGTTATTCCTGTGTAACAGTGGTGCAGAAGCCAATGAGAACGCACTTAAACTAGCGTCTTTTCATAATGGCCGAAAAAAAATTATTGCTTTTAATAAAGCATTTCATGGCCGTACATCCCTTGCCGTTAGTGTTACCGATAACCCATCTATTATTGCGCCGGTAAATGAAAACCCAAATGTTATTTTCCTGCCGTTAAATGACGAAGCCGCCCTGGAAGAAGCTTTCAGGGGCGGAGATATTTGCGCTGTCATTATAGAGGGTATCCAGGGAGTGGGTGGCATCCGGCCGGCATCAATATCTTTTTTAAAGACTATCCGCCGCTTGTGTTCTTCTTCCGGTGCCGTATTTATTGCGGATAGTGTGCAATGTGGCTATGGCAGAACGGGTGATTTTTATGCTCACGATTATGCCGATGTAGAGGCGGATATATACAGCATGGCGAAAGGCATGGGCAATGGCTTCCCGGTTGGAGCCATCTCTATCAGCCCGGCATTTACGGCAAAATATTTTATGCTGGGAACTACCTTTGGTGGTAATCATTTGGCTTGTGCAGCATCTTTGGCCGTGTTGGAAGTAATGGAAGAAGAAAATCTAATGGCAAAGGCTAAAGAAACCGGTGATTATCTGTTGCATGAATTAGCAAAGATTGATGGTATAACAGATTTACGGGGGCGGGGTTTAATGATTGGCATTGAATTGCCCGACGCATTGAAGCACGTGAAGCAGAACCTGCTGATCAAACATAAAATATTTACCGGTGAAGCAAAACCAAATGTCATCCGTCTTTTACCGGCACTTAACATTACCATCGCTGAGGCTGATCGCTTTCTCGAAGCATTCAGTGAAGAAATGAAACATGCACCTTCTGAAATTGCTTCATCCAAACAAGTCGTAAATAATTAAGCATAATGAAACAATTTATTTCTGTAGCTGATGTTGTAAGTATAGACGCCCTTGTTTCTAAGGCACGTTCATATAAAGACACACCGTTCGTAGATATTTCCCTGGGAAAAAATAAAAAAATTGGATTATTATTTTTCAATGCCAGCCTTCGCACCCGCATCAGCACACAGGTTGCAGCGGCTAACCTGGGTATGGAGTCAATCGTTTTCAATGTAGATAAAGAAGGCTGGGCCCTGGAATTTGCGGAGGGCGCTATTATGAATGGCCACAGTGTAGAAAACATTAAGGATGCGGCCCCTGTACTGGGCCAATACTTTGATATATTATGTGTGCGCAGTTTCCCGGCGCTGCAGGATAAGGCGTTGGATTATAGTGAGCAGGTTATAAATGCTTTTATACAGTATTGCGGAATTCCAATTGTAAGCCTGGAGTCTTCTACTCTACATCCATTACAATCTCTTGCCGACCTGGTTACCATAAAGGAAAATCTCCCGGAAAATAAACGTCCTAAAATTGTGCTTACCTGGGCACCCCACATCAAGCCTTTACCACAATGTGTGGCCAATTCATTTGCGCAATGGATAAATTCCTGGGGCCATGCAGATTTTTTTATTACTCACCCGGAAGGCTACACGCTGAAAGATAGTTTTACTAACGGCGCCATTATCACGCACAACCAGCACGAAGCCATGGCCGATGCAGATTTTGTTTATGTGAAAAACTGGAGTGCTTATGAAAATTATGGTGACATGCCGGGCCTTCATCACGATTGGATGCTTACAAAGGAAAAGCTTTCCGTTTGCCCTGGTGCAAAAATAATGCATTGCCTGCCCGTCAGGAGAAATGTGGAACTAAGTGATGAAGTGCTGGACGGCCAGCAAAGTATAATAACTTCCCAGGCTGGCAACCGCGTTTGGGCTGCGCAGGCTGTACTTTCAGGTATTTTGTCCCGCTCATCATGAATAAAGAACATTTACATATCATAAAAATTGGCGGCAACATCATAGATGATGATGATATACTCAGGAGTTTTATTTTATCATTGAATGCCATTACCGGGCCCTGCATGCTTGTGCATGGCGGGGGCAAAGCAGCCAGCCGTATGGGCCAGCGCCTGGGGCTGGAACCTGCTATGGTCAATGGCCGGCGCATCACAGATGAAAGTACTTTGGAAGTAGTCACAATGGTGTATGCTGGTCTAGTCAATAAAAAAATTGTTGCCGGCCTGCAGTCAACAGGGAAGAATGCCCTGGGCCTTACGGGGGCAGACGGCAATATTATCCTGGCGCATAAACGTTTATCAGGAGGTGTGGACTTTGGGTTTGCCGGCGATATTGATTTGGTTAATCATGCGGCCCTGCACAGTCTTTTGGGCCAGGGGTTTTTGCCTGTGCTGGCGCCCCTAACCCATAACGGTAAGGGACAGTTGCTAAATACAAATGCCGATACCATTGCGGCTGCTACGGCGATCGCCATGGCTGGTCTGTACCGGGTCACACTTATTTATTGTTTTGAAAAAGAAGGTGTGCTGGCACATGTAGAAGATGAAACTTCCGTCATACCGCAACTGGATAAAATACTGTTGGAAGAAATGAAAAATAATAACCAGGTACATACCGGCATGCTGCCGAAACTGGAAAATGCCTTTGATGCTACCACTCATGATGTAGAGGTAATG
>JBDSWG010000010.1:0-22721 GCA_039926825.1 Ferruginibacter sp. | reverse complement strand
CAATACGACAATTTGCTTATGAAGGTTGCCTGGTCAAAATAAATTAAAGATTTTCCATACATATTTCAGGATAACAATGGTTGGGTATTTTAAAGTCTGGCTAAAAAACTATATTCTCTTTTCAAATTTATTACCATGAATAAACGTCAAGATTATATTTCCTGGGATGAGTATTTTATGGGTGTAGCCTTACTATCTGCCCGCCGAAGCAAAGACCCTAATACTCAGGTGGGTGCCTGCATTGTAAATAAAAAAAATAAAATCGTGGGTGCCGGGTATAACGGCCTGCCCCTGGGATGTAGTGATGATGATTTTCCCTGGGATAAAAAAGGAGAATTCCTGGATACGAAATATCCTTATGTCTGCCATGCAGAACTAAATGCTATCCTGAATAATATAGGAATGGATTTGCAGGGATGCAAGATTTATACGGCATTGTTTCCCTGTAATGAATGTGCAAAAGCAATCATCCAGTCAGGTATAACGGAGGTAATTTTTTTGTCAGATAAATACGAGGGCACAGATATTTTCAAAGCTTCAAAACACTTGCTCTCGTGCGCAGGCATTCATTGCCGTAAGGTAGAAACCGGCTTGACGGAATTAACCTTGTCGTTCATTGAAGAAAAAGTGTAAAACGTATTAAATGATGGTGAAGATGATTCCATTAACCGCCTGGCGGTAGCTGCCGGATTTTATAGACCCCTGGTAATCCCGGGAATCTCTGCCACTGTACCATTGCCAGTTATAATTGCCTATAGATTTTATTTTACCCTGGATGAGTTTATCATCAAAACTGCTGAAGTATTGTACCTGTATATTTCCAATTGATTTTAATTTACCAGAAAGCACCACATTATCAAAAGATGAATAATACGTCACTTCCATTCCACCTATTTTTTTCAATTTGCCGGCATAAGCTTTATCATCAAAATTGCTGTAGTAATCCAGCAAGGTATTTCCAACAGATTTTATTTTTCCATCCTGGTAATCCCTGTCCATATTTGTATACCAATTTATGTAAGTGGTACCTAAACTTTTTACTTTTCCTTCCAGGCCCGGCAATGCTTCAGTGCCAAACAAATCTACCCGGCCCACAAAAGGCATAAGATTAGGAGATGTATAAGAAAAGCGGGAAACTTCTCTTTCCACGCCATATTCCAGCAAGCTACCGGTACTGGATATACGTAAAATAGCATCCTGGCTACCATTAAGGCTGAAATACTGCAAATCCGAGCCATTGGCATAATTGACCTGCACAAGTTGCTGGCTAAAACCTGCAACTATGATGAAAACTGATAGTATGAAGGAGAGTAGATATTTTTTCATGAACCCATATTTACTGTAAAAATATAAAAAATTTCCCCGGTTGCAAAGGCTTTTAGCAGCTTTCACAGATTATTAGCAGCGGAATTAAATGCATCATGCTACCACTTTATCCGGGGTAAGGGGCAGTTCCCGGAGCCTCTTTCCAGTTGCATGATAAACTGCATTGGCCACTGCTGCAGCAAAGCCGATTATGGCAATTTCCCCCATTCCCTTGGCCCCTATTGGGTTTAGTATTAGGTCAGGTTTGTCTACAAATAAGGCTTGAATGAGCGGCACATCATGATGAACCGGCACATGGTAATCTGCAAAATTGTTATTAATCCAGCGCCCATAACGGTGGTCCAGCACGCCTTCTTCCATAAGGGCCATGCCGATGCCTCCCACGGCACCACCTATCATCTGGCTTTCTGCTGTTTTAGGGCTGATGATTTTTCCGGCATCGCCGGCAATAACAACTTTATCTATTTTTATCATTCCGGTAAGCGGGTGCACCAATACTTTTACAAAGTGAACGGAATATGAAAAAGCCGCATACCCTTTCATTTTTTCATTGGGTTTAGACTCTTCCATGGCACTGATTTCTGTCAATCCCTGTTCTTTCATCAACTCTCCAAAAGAAATAGATTTACTTTTATTTTCCGCCAGGTATACCATTCCGCCCTCTGCTACAAGGTCATCGGGCCGGTGTGCGTTTGCTAATGTAGAAGAAAAAGTTTTGCTTTTTTTTGCTAATCCTATTAATTTAGCTTTCAGCGCACTGGTTACAATATGTACAGCTGACCCTAAAGTGGACGTGGTCGTACTACCGCCTTGCGTGGGGCCAGGCGGCAAGGAAGAATCACCCAGTTCAAAACTAATTTTATCCTGCGGCATGCCCATGTTATTTGCGGCAACTTTTACCATGGCTGTCGCCGTACCCGGGCCACTGTCACTCACGGCACTTTGTACCACTAAATTACCATTAGCACCCAATGTTGCAATGGCTTTCGCCGTACCGCGGCTGGCATTAAATAACCCGCCGCCCAGGCCATATCCTACCAGCATATTAGCTTCTTTCATAGATGCAGCCAGCGGGTTTCTCTGCCGCCAGCCAATTGCGTCTGCGCCTAACTGGTAGGCTTCCTTTAAAAATTTGCTGGAAAAAGGTTTGCCGGATTCGGGATCTTTTTCTGCATGATTTGCAAGGCGCAGATCCAGCGGATCCATTTTTAATTTGTATGAAAGCTCATCCATTGCTGATTCCAACGCAAAAGCACCCGTGGCTTCCCCGGGGCCCCGCATCCAGGTGGGCGTGCTCACATTAAAAGGGTGCACCTGGTACCGGGTAAAAACATTGGGAATATCATACAATGTTTTGGAAATATTTATTACACCTTCTGAAAAAACTTCATAAGGAGAAGTAATGGAATGTGCTTCGTGAGAGAGACCGATTATTTTTCCGTCTGCCGTAGCACCCAGGTTTATTTTTTGTTTTGTAAAAGGCCGATAACCCACCATAGTAAACATCTGGTTTCGGGTAAGCACCAGTTTAACAGGTTTGCCTGTTTTTTTTGCAGCGAGCAAGGCAGCAATTTCATGCGGCCAGGTACGCAGGGCGCTACCAAACCCTCCTCCGACAAATGGCGCAAAAACCTGGACGTTCTCCTGCTTTAACTTGAAGGCGCTCATTATGCTGCGCTGGGTAGAAATTACTCCCTGTGTTTTATCATATACAGTTACTTTATCTTCCCCATCCCACAGGGCAATAATAGAATGCAGCTCCATAGGATTGTGTACTTCTATTGGCAGGATGTATTCTTCACTTACCTGCACAGGCGCTGTCTTCCAGGCTTCCGCATTACCTCGGGTGCTATCTTTAAAACGGGGACCATCTACGGCAGGCCTTTCTTCAATATTTATTGTAAAATCTGTTTCCGGTTTTTCTTTTTGATAAGTTGCTTTTACCAGAGAAGCAGCATAAGTGGCCCGCTCAAATGTATCAGCAACAACTACGGCAATAGGCTGGTCATTAAAATAAATATATGGCCCGCCAAAAACCTGCATCCCTTTGCCGCCTTCAGGTTTTGTTATGCGTGCAGTTACCGGTTCATACCCCGGAACAGGAGGTGCATTTAAATGCGTGATAACAGCTATGACGCCGGGAGCTCTTTCGGCCTGGCGTGTATCCATGGCAGTTATGGTTCCATGAGCAATGGTGCTGCCCGTGAGTACGGCGTATAATGTACCCGGAACCTGGTGTTCTGCCGCATAAGTGGCACTACCCGTTACTACGGCCCGCCCGGTGACCCGGTCATCTTCATTTTCAAGTAATTTGTCCATGGTATTAATATTATATTCCAGCTGCCTGCTTTAGTGCTTCGATAATAGCGTTAGGCGCCAGGGTTAGTTTAAATTTATTTCCCGGATAAGCTTTTGCATCCTGCATGGCAATACGGCCGGCTTCTTTAAAAATGTCTTCAGTGGCTGATTTCCCCCTAAGAAAATTTTCTGCTGCGGTAAGCCGCCAGGGCTTATGTGCCACACCACCCATTGCCAAACGTGCTTCACGGATAGAATTGCCATTAAGCGAAAGTGCAGCCGCGACAGACACCAGGGCAAAAGCATAAGACGACCTGTCACGAACTTTTACATAAGCCGTATGTTCAGAAAAAAGATTTTTTTCCGGTATTTCTACAGCAATAATAAGTTCGCCCGCCTGCAGGTTGTTATCCAGGTTGGGTTTATCTCCCGGCAGTCGGTGAAAATCTGTAAAAGCAAGGCGTCTCTCCGTCTTATTATTGGCGATAACCACCACAGCATCCAGTGCTGCAAGAGCAACACACATATCACTGGGATGCACGGCGATGCAGGCATTGCTAGCTCCAAATATCGCATGCATTCTGCTATATCCTTCTACAGCGCTGCAACCCGTGCCGGGTGCTCTTTTATTACAGGGTAATGCAGTATCATAAAAATATGGGCAGCGGGTTCTTTGTAACATATTTCCGCCAACGGTAGCCATATTGCGGATTTGTGGTGAAGCGCCGGCATGCAATGCTTTTGAAAGCAGCGGAGCATTTTTAAGAATCAAATCATTTTCTGCCACTGTACTATTTAAGGCGCCGGCACCTATCCGGATGTTCCCGCTGACCAGAGAAATTTCTTTCATGGGAAGCCGGCTGATGTCAACCAGTTTTTCCGGTGTTGCTACCCCGCGTTTCATTAAATCAACGAGGTTCGTTCCGCCGGCGATGAAAGCAGAATTTTTATTTTTCTTTATTGCGTTTAGGGCTGACTGTTGGGTGGTGGGACGAACATAATCAAAATTAAGCATGGCTGCCTCCTTTTTCTTTTACAGACATGATGGCATCAATAATATTTGGATATGCGCCACACCGGCATATGTTGCCACTCATAAATTCGCGGGCTTCCTCTCTTGTTGTGGCATGGCCTTCCTGCACACATGCCACAGCGCTCATCACCTGCCCGGGCGTACAATAACCACATTGAAAACCATCATGCTCAATAAAAGCCTGCTGCATCGGATGCAGATTTTCGCCATCTGTTAATCCTTCAATAGTTATTACCTGTTTACCATCCTGCATAACCGCCAGGCTGAGACAGGATAAAACTCTATGCCCATCTACGTGTACCGTGCAGGCACCGCATTGCCCGAAATCACAACCTTTTTTTGTACCGGTGAGGTGCAATTTTTCCCTTAATAAATCCAGGAGCGTCACCCGTGGTTCTACCATTAGTTCCTTTTGTACACCATTCACGGTAAGCCTTAGGGATTGGTTTTCAAAAAGACTGGCAACTTTTTCATCCAGGCCCTGTTCACTGGCTTTTACTAAAGCCGGCGGTGCCATAGCCAGGGCAGTTATTAAGGAAGATTGTTTCAGAAAATTTCTGCGGGAAGGGCAAAGAAAATTGTCATTTTTTTCCGGCAGGAAATTATTATCGGCCATACATATTTTTTGTTTTCAATTTAGCAATAAACATTCATTTTGAATCATTATGTTTAATATTGAAAACTTTTATTATGCCCGAAACATGTAACTACATGCCTTAATGAATGCTTAGAATATTATATAAATGTTCCCGGAAACGGACGGTTTCTCCAATCGTTTTTCCCTGGAGTGCAATGCCCAAGGGTGAGGCAGAAGAAATGGCTATAATCATTTGAGCATTAAGAATCATTTTTCCCAACGCTGCCGAAATAAAGAAAAAGCCTTTATCCGTTTCGACCAGGGCACCGGTTATTACCTTTTCGTGTTTTTTTTGAGTAAGGTTAAGCAACTTATTCAGATTTTCTTTAGCCAGGTCTAATTGCCCTTGCACATTTACCTGTTCAATCTGCAGCATGGCCAGAGCAGTTTCATGTTTATCCCCTGCTGTACTTTTTGTTTCTGAAGCAGCAGCAGATCTTAATTCTGCTAATACTTCCTGCAACCTTTCTACATTTTCCTTGCAGGCGCCGAAGTAATGATTGTAAACAATTTCTTTAAGAGGAATAATCACATTAATTTTTATTTATGCCGGTAATTCAATGCATTTATTAAAAGCAATTTACTTCCGGCGTAAATTATCTCATCCGGATGAATTAATTTTCCAAAACATTCTCTCATTATAAAATTGCCGGTATATGAAGAAGTTGGGTTTTCTTATTTTATTTTTATTCCTGCTGATAACGACGATCCAGGCACAGCAAAAACCATTTCGCTTTGCTTTTATTTCTGATACGCATATTGGTTCCCCTGATGGTAAAGCCGAAGAAGACCTTCGCCGTACCGTAAGAGATATAAATGAACTCGAAAATATCGGATTTGTTGTGATTACAGGAGATATAACAGAATTGGGTACCTATAAAGAATTGCGCCTGGCAAAAAAAATCCTGGATAGCCTGCATGTGCCGTGGTACCTCATTCCCGGTAACCATGATACCGGCTGGAGCGAAAGTGGTGGCGAAGGATTTTCAGAAATTTTCGGGTATGATCGGTTTAATTTTGTATACAATAATATTTATTTTATTGGCTGTGCTTCCGGCCCCTACGTGCGCATGAGTGATGGCCATGTGCCCCGCGATGCAATGAACTGGTTGAAGCACAAACTCGATAGTGTTTCACCTGGCCAACCAGTAATTTTTCTAAATCATTACCCTTTAGATGAAGGGCTGGATAACTGGTATGAAGTGATTGATGAACTGAAAACGCACAATACCATACTTGCCTTATGTGGCCATGGCCATACAAACCGTAAAGTAGAAGCCGAGGGCATTCCGGCGGTAATGGGCAGGTCTAACCTGAGAGCGAAGGCTGATGAAGGCGGTTATAACCTAGTGGATGTAGCTGCAGATTCCATTTATTTTACCGTACGCTTTCCCGTTAGTCACCGCGAAAGAAAATGGTATGCTACTAAAAATGCACCCGTAGATTATGCTACGGGTAAAAAATATTCGCGGCCGGATTACCGTATGAATGATACTAATTTCCGGGTAAAACCAATCTGGACTTTTCAATCTAAAGCAAATGTTATCAGTACACCCCTGGTTGTGGCAAAGCAAGTTGTTTTTGGAAACCAGGCGGGGAATATTATATCGCTTGACCTCACTACGGGCAAAGAGAAATGGTCTTATAAAACTGGTGCGGCTATATTTTCTTCGCCGGCTACGGATGGCAAAAAAATTGTGCTGGGTTCCGCAAATGGATATATCTATTGCCTTAACCTCGCGGGGAATTTAACCTGGACATATAAAGCCCGCGAAGCCGTGCTGGGTTCACCCTTGATTGAAAACAATGTTGTTTATATTGGCGCTAGTGATTCCAGTTTTCGGGCTTTAGATTTAACTACAGGAAAATTACGCTGGTCTTATAATGAACTTACAGGCCCGGTGGTGAGTCAACCTGTTATCAGGGGCAACACTATAATTTTTGGCGCCTGGGACACTCATTTATATGCCCTTGAAAAATCAACCGGCAAATTATTATGGAAATGGGACAATGGCAAGGCGATTCGCAACTACTCCCCTGCAGCCTGCATACCTGTTATAAAAGATAGTGTGGTGTACATAACGGCGCCGGATCGCTACCTCACGGCTATCCATATACGAACTGGCGAAACGCTCTGGCGCACGAATGATGATGCCGTCAGGGAATCTATCGGCCTCTCGGAAGACAAAAATCTTGTGTTTGGGAAAACCATGAACGATACTATTGTGGCGTATGAAACGAATGGAAGCCGGCCGATAGTGCAATGGAAACTAAATGCGGGTTATGGGTATGAACACACCCCTTCTATGCTGATAGAAAAAAATTCAAGAATCTATTTTGGTACCCGTAGTGGTGTAGTTTATGCGCTTGATGCCAGCCAAAAGAAAGTAAAATGGAAATATAAAATAGATAACTCTATGGTGAATACCGTAAATGTATTGCCAGGCAGGAAAGTTGTAGCCGCTACAATGAACGGTAAACTTGTATTGTTGCAGGGGTATTAATGTAACGGGCAGTTATTTTCTAACACCAATAGTTGTTGCTTAATTCGACGCAGTTTTTGTTTAATATTATTTTATCTTATCCTTAAAACAAACTACTATGAACCGCACCCTATTATTAATTGCAATACTTTTTTTTTCTTATAACAGTATGGCCCAGGATACAACTGGTTCTGTGTCTAAATCATTTAATAAAGTTGAAATAGAAGCTGAATTTCCTGGAGGGCAACAAGGATGGGTAAAATTTTTAATGAAAAATTTAAATCCAGATGTTCCTGTAAATAATGATGCTCCATCCGGAAAATATACAGTAACAGCCCGGTTTATTGTAGATAAATCCGGGCAGGTAAGAGGTGCGGAATGTGAAACATCATTTGGCTTTGGAATGGAAAATGAAATTTTGCGTATGTTGAAAATTTCACCTTCCTGGATACCAGCAATGCAGGATGGCCGTGCTGTGAATGCCTACCGGAGACAACCCATCACTTTCATTGTACAGGAAGATGGTTTTAATATTCAAACCAGTAAACCATACGTTTTGTATGAAAATATTAAGAATAGTATATCTGTTGCTGTGCGTAAAGTGAAAGCTGAAAACTTACGGGTTACTGTGAGTCGTGGTACAATTACCGATGACGGAGGTAACCGCTATACTATTATCGTGAAAGGAAAAGAAAGAGTTATCATTTCCCTTTTCGATGAGAAAAAAGATAAACTTATTGGCCAGGCCAGTTATGAAGTATTATAAATTTTTTTCGTTTACCTTATGGAGCTTCTGCGGGGATAGAATCTTTAATAGTCACCCAGGTTTCATTCAGCCCCACTGTTTTTACCAGGGCATTCAACACTTTAGCATCATCCGGGTGCAAGCGTATACAACCGTGTGAAGCCTTTGTGCCCAATTTAGAGAAATTGCCTTTGGTGGTACCATGAAAAGCATATCCACCCCGCAGGAAAACAGCATAAGGCATATTCCCCAGGCCTTCATAATTTCCCCCGGGAAATTTATGGGAAGTATATTTTGTCAGGATAGGCCCCGAAGGACGAAGGTCCAGGTTGGGCGTTTCATATTTTCCTTTTCCGGATGAGATAAGAAAGCTGTCTTTGATTTCTCCCAGCATGTAGAGGTATAATTTCTGGCGGGATTTATCTACTTCAGCATATAAAACACAATCTTTACCACGGCAGGTTATGGCCTGCGTGGCAGAATCCCGGGCTTTAAGAAATGAGTCCACGACATTTACATTATCCCTGATGATTGCTTTTTCTTCATCGGTGTAACCGGCACCTTTTTTTATTCCTTTTTTTACATTCACCAGCTCATCCATAAAGTTGAGTTCCCGCTGCCAGAGAGAATCAATTTTTACTAATAAAGTATCCAAAGAATCTATACCGGGAATAAATTCATTTTCATCAAACAGGTTTGCTGTATCGGATTTCTCCTGTACCGTATCTACTATCCTGACGCTATCTTTAAAAGCTGCATACTCAAAATTTTCAAAACCTTTTTTATCCCGGCTATTGCTGCAGGAAGCTGAAAGGCCCAGCACTAATGAAAATAACATCACGTGGCCTATCGTAGGCCGGAAAGATTTGCTGGTCATAGGTTGCGAAAATACTCCGAAAATTATTCCTGAGAATAAAACCCTCACTGGTAATTATTTTTTTCCACTTCAACTTTGGTAACTTTAAAACAACAGCTTCATTCTTTAAACTAAATTATGAAAGAAATTAAAAGCATCTACCAGGGATTTATGGAATCGCTCGTGGGTTACTGGAACCATTTTGTACATGCCTTACCGCGGATTGTTATCGCTATTCTGATTTTCCTGGTTATATATATATTGGCCCGTTATGTCTCGGGAATTATACGTGCCCGTTTTGGAAAAGCAGATAGCGACCCTTTATTCGTGCGGTTCCTTAGTAAGATAACCCGAGTGGTCATTATGATTGTTGGTGTAATTCTCGTGCTGCAAACACTTGGCCTGAGTGGAATTGCCGGAGGTTTGCTTGCGGGTGCGGGTATATCTGCTTTTGTATTTGGCTTTGCTTTTAAAGATATTGCAGAAAACTTCCTGGCGGGGCTCATCCTGGCTTTCAACCGCCCTTTTTCAATGAATGATACCATTGTGGTGAATGAATTTTCCGGCCATGTCGTCGCATTAAATTTCCGTACAACGCATATTAAAACCTTCGATGAAAAAGATGTATTCATCCCCAATTCTATTATTGTAAAACAACCGGTAACAAATATGACACGGGATGGGAAAATAAGAATGGATTTTGTTGCCGGGATCGCTTATGAAAATAATATTGATGCGGCCATTAAGATTATTGTAGACACTCTGCTTCAACAGGAAGATATAAAAAAAGATTTGACACCATTTGCAGTAGTGGAAGAGTTAGCGGCCAGCACGGTTAATATCCGTGTGTTTTTTTATACGGATACATTTGATTATAAAAAAGGCGTTTTACAGATTAAAAGCGTCGTGATTACTGCAGTTAAAAATGCGTTGGAAGAAAATGGATTCTCTCTCCCGGCAGATATCAGGGAATTAAAACCTTATCAACCGGCCAAACCCTTTACAATAGAAACCTACAAAGGAGGTTAATTTGTATAGAGGCGTAATTAAAAACTTTAGGGCTTCAAAAACCAGGGTTTGGTTGTAGCGTCTGTGGAGAAAAATTGCAGGAGCATTTGGGCAACCTTTTGGCGGCCGGAAGTGGAAGGATGCGTACCATCAGACTGGTAATCGCCGGGTAGCCAAACTAAGCCATCACTACGTGGCGTGGATCCTTTTGCCCATAAATATGGCCCCCAGGAAAGCCAGGCTGCTGGTGGATTCGTGCCTGCAAAACGTAGCCCCGCATCTCCGGAAACTTGGTCTGCTATTAATCTTTTTACGACCCAGCCAGCATACCAGGCATAGGGCTCGGGGTTAAGGCTGCTGGTAGCATAACCGGCATAAATACGGTCGCTCAGGTAGGAAAGTTTAAGGTTCGGCAATTTCGATTTCAAAATCTGCATGACAGATTTGTATTTTGCTTTAAGCCCATCCGGGTAAGTAGAAAACGCAGTATCTGAGGGATTCGCTTCGGCTTCTAAAAACCAAATAACCTGCACCTGGGCAGGAGTGATACCGGCTACGGATAAGCGATTAAATACAGAATCCCAGTAAGGAGATGCAGCATTATTGAGTATGACTATATCCTGGCCACCAACAGCGCAATCCAGCAAAGTGAGTTTCGGATTTTTATCCGGAAAAGATTGCACAAGCGTAAGAAATGCCCGTGCTTCCTGGGTGGCATTAGACATGCCAATGGAAATCCAGACAATTTTCCCATTGGTATCATCTACCTGGCCGGCAGCATTCAACGGGTGAATATTGGAAGCTATTGATAAGCCTGCTGCCTCATGGGTTGCAGGCCTGGTGTTGGAACCATTGGCATATAAACCACCTGTATATCCCCGGTAGGTGCCGGTGCCAAAATCTATTAAAGGTGTTGAGGTGGAGAATGTAGTATTTGCTGGGTTGTTAGATGCTGATTTCTTACAAGAAAACAGGAGAACCATACAACAAACGATAAAGCTATATTGTAATGACTTGTTCATAATAAGCAATTATATACTATGCATGACTATATAAAGGCTTAGAAGTTTAATATGAACAGAAAATTCCCTGCGATAATAAGATTTTTAGGCGGGCTAACACCTGCATTTGCAAGTATAAATATGTAAGGTTGCATGGTTTAAAGGTAAAAAAGATTTTTTTCGGCAAAATAACTCAAGCATCAGGAATGCGGGTAGGTCAACATGCTTGACATTTAGCATTGGGAAAATTTACCTTCTATAAGTGCAGCAAGTTTTTCCTGTAACTATCGTTCCCTTCCTCCTATCTGCGGGAACAATTCCTGGCGGAATAATGGGAAGTTTAAAGTTCACCAAAGTACCATTTCCACATGGCCCTTATAGCGTATATTTTGAAGTATTAAAATGAAAAACGCTATTCTGATCAGGCTCCCAAAAAAAAATTTTTTCCGTCAAAAAAAATAAAACCATTTTTAAACCCTGGGCAACTTACAAAAAAGTTATTCTTTATTTATCTACCAATGATTGCTGCATAAGAAAAACTACCTACATTAGAATCCGTATTTACTTTATTAATTCATTAATTCATTTTTAAACAACTTTGTATGGCTTCCTCCAAAAAGACTCCTGCCAAAAAATCAATGCCGGCAGCGAAAAAGAAAGCTCCTGCTAAAAAGTCTGCCGCTCCTAAAAAGAAGGCCGCTGCAAAAAAGTCTGCAGCGCCTAAAAAGAAAACAGCAGTAAAAAAAGCATCAGCTAAAAAATCAATGCCTGCTAAAAAATCAGTAGCACTAAAGAAAAAGTCTGCTGCTCCAAAAAAAGCAACCTCAAAAAAATCTGCAGCACCAAAGAAAAAATCAGGGGCTAAAAAATCTGCAGCACCAAAGAAAAAGTCAGCAGCCAGAAAATCTATGCCGGCAAAAAAATCTGCACCTAAAAAAGCAGCTGCACCGAAGAAAAAAACTGCCGCAAAAAAAGCAGCCCCTAAAAAGAAATCTGCTGGCCGTAAAAAGTCAGGGTCTATGCCTGCTGCTGTTGCAGAAACAATGCCTGTAGCACCACAGGAAAATTCTGGCAATATGGATGTTCCGGTTTCTACCGAGCCAGCCCCTGCTATGGATAAAAAAGAAATGGAACAGGCCAGTGAGCGCCATTATGACAATCATAATATTAAATTGAATAAGGTAAAAAAAGGTGGCCAGCGCCCTGCGGGTAAAAAGCCTCTTTGGTAGACTTTAATTCAAAATAAATCATAAAAAAATGTCTTCGATTTCGAAGACATTTTTTTGTTCCTGGTATACAGGAATTTAGTTCTTATAAATTTATCAGAGAAAATGCCAATAGGTTTCTTCCCGGTGAAAATTAGTATCCGGCCAGTGATCCACATCAAAACCCGGTGCATCATCCAGCATTTCCTTTGTACCATTGTAAATGAAACATTCATTTTCTGCATCTACTTCCAGTTTATTAAAGGGTATGGCAAACAACTTCAGGTTAAAACCGAGGAAGCCGCTAAATTGAATAACATAATAATCAATTTTCCCGGAACGTATATCAAGCATGATATTTTCTATTTTCCCCACAGATTCTCCATTCTTATCATTTACTTTATCGCCAATTATAGAGGTTGCAGTAAGGTACTGTAAAGGTTTATTCGGAGCCAGGCCCTCCAGGTTTTTGCCTGTCATATTCTCTTCTTTTAAGTTTCCCATAAAATAAAATTTAGGTGATATTTAATAATTACTATTAATAGTATGAAAATTCCCTGCCAGTAACGGTCAACATTGTGTCAAAAAAATACGGCAAACTGACCAACCCTCTGTATGGCAGGCCAGCAAGGCATTACGGCTGGATATTTTTATGTCTGAACCAAAAAAAATTAATAGCACATTGAATTATAATGGTAGCATCAATTATTTCCCAGCTTATGTGTATTCACTGTATGGAATTTATTTCCTCTTACGTAGAGAATGAATGACGAAAATACCGCTGTAGTTATTAAATTTTTGGTCAACTTTCCCGGGCGACGTTTCTTTTCTGGCTGAGCCATCCCGTTCTTCACGGTAGTATGGCGACAAAATAACTATACGGCTTCACTGCTATAATTATTAATGAACAATGCAGAATAAAATTTGATAGGCAATATATCCGGCTCAACAGGTTATAAAATTAGTCTGCAGAAATCGTCAATACGGTACGTAAATGCAGGCGTTTAAATATGGAAAAACCATGCCGGCCTATATGGAGCCGGAACAGCAGGAACAAGGATAAGAATTATAATCTGGCGGAAGTTTTTACTAATATATAACAATTGAATAGTCCCCATTTTTAATCACAACAAGTTATTCACTTATCTTTATGTACCTATAAAATTTTCGTATGCTAAAGTACCTGGTTGCCTGTTTTATCTCCCTTTTATTTTTTTATAATCTCTCCGCACAACAAAGGGTTGGCTCCGGCATCCGTCATTGGAAAGACCTTGGCGTTATGAAAGATGAGCAACGGGAAACCCGGCGAATAATTGAAGGTTCTACCCCGGAATTTGACTACCTGGAAGTTCATGCTACGGCACAGCAAAAAGCTGCTGCCCCCTATCCTGCTTATATACAAGAGAAGCGGGAAGAGCTCATACTCATTACGGAAGGTACAATGAAGTGTTATATTGGTAAGGATAGCTTTGAAATAGGCTCCGGAAGTGCATTACTCATACCGCCGATGGTGAACCAGCAACTTGTAAATATTGGTAACGGGCCGTTAAGCTATTATGTTTTCCAGTTTCATTCAGCAGGTATGAATATGGCCCGCAGCGATAGTGCAGGGGGTGCTATTGTGTTGAATTTTAAAGACCTCAACAACGAGGAAAAAGCTGGTAAGGGTAACCGTAAGTACCTGGACCGCCCGACAGCGATGACTAATAACCTGGAAATGCACATGACCGCATTGTCGCAGAAAGGCGTGAGCCATGCCGGGCACCGCCATACAGATGCAGAAGTTATTATTATTTTGGAAGGAGATGTTTCCATGGATATAGAAGGTTCACATTTCATGGGAACCAAAGGAGACTTGTTTTATGTGGAGAGCGGAAAGTTTCACACTATTATGAATGATGCAAATAAAGCTGCCAGGTATTTCGCCATTAAGTGGCGCTAATAAAAGTGTTCCAATTTACTCTGTTTTTATTTTTTTTGCTACCAGCGCCTGTCGGATGCTCACCAGGTGAGCAAAAAGTACGACCGGAACAATAAAAACCGGTAGCCAGCTAAAAGGAAAATTTAAGACGGCTATGTTGGGTCTTCCTATAGAAAATTGCTGGAAGGGAAAAGGTGCTGAAAGCACTGCAAGAATTACAATATTTACCAGTAATCCCAGGCAGATAATATTCCACAGCAGTATGATGCGTCGGCTAAGCTTGTGAACCGTATGCCCAAAATAAACTATAAGCGGTGCCGTTAGCCCGGCAAGAATATCATAATTGCGCCCCTCAAAAGTCATGATGACGGGAACGGCTTTATAAATCATAAGCATATACAATGTAATTTCTACGGGCACCCTCACCACGTGAATCCAGGTGATGTACTTTAATGGCAGGCGGTCTACAAATTTTCTTCCCCCTGCGGTACTAAATACTAAAACAATAAATAATAATGGAGGTATAACGCCGAGCAGCAGCATTTTCGGCGGGAGTGACTCCAGGTTGCGGCTATAAATTTTTGATATAGTAAGTGCCGCCTGGATAGCCAGCCAGGCAAGAAGGGCAGCAACGACTGTATTGGCTAATTTACGGGTGCGACTGCGCCGGGCCTTTTTTATGGCATATATAAGCAACACAAAACACAAAGCTGTTGTAAAGACAAAAAGCAAGTAAATATAAATGGGTAAATCTTCTTTCATTTAGCGTGAAGAGGTTGCGGAAACTTTATACGTCCTGCTTAAATTTATTTTAAAGCACTAAAAATTCATTCTTAAAGCGATATTGTAAAAATAAAAACTTTGTAGTAGAAATGACTTAAGGTCTTTAAAGTTTTTTAGGACATGAATGTGCATCCTGTAAAAAATAACCAATTGAAATTTGACGGAAAAAGAGTTTTTCTTATTAAAAAACAATTTAATGTAATATTTTTTATACTTTTATTACAGGGTGTTGAAAATCTTGCTGTCTTTTGCAGATTCATTCATCATCATTTATTAAAAACCATTGTCTCTATCTTAGAAAAACAAGCTTTTTTAAAATTTCATACAAGCGTAAACATAAAAAATTAATCATCATGCCTAAATATGTAATTGAAAGGGAAATCCCCGGAGCTGGAAAATTAACCGCCGAACAATTGAAAGGAATATCACAAACTTCCTGCGGAGTGCTTAGTAACATGGGGCCGCAGATTCAATGGGTGCAGAGTTACGTAACAGGTGATAAAATATACTGCGTTTACATAGCGCCCAATGAAGAAATGGTGCGGGAACATGCTAAGCAGGGCGGTTTTCCCGCAAATTCAGTGAGTGAGGTATCGACTATAATCGACCCTACGACGGCTGAATAAACCATTTAACACATCTTGTAGAATATTTAAAATCTTCATTCTTCCCGTAGGTTGATAGCGTGTAGCACAACAATATTTGCAATGCTATTTATTTTTTAATAAACCGGTAATTTTTTCTTCCCTGGTCAGAATCTACTCGAATAATATAAAAGCGCAAGGGTTGTAATTGCGGAAGTAATCTTTATTATTTTACAATATTGTGCTGTACATCACTCAGGGTGATTATTGCTGTTCGGGGAATCGCAATAAGGAAATTTAAAGTAAAATAACTATATAATAAAATTCTCCTGCCCTAAGTAACAGCGCTCTTCATATCCAGGCACCGTCCCTCCTAAGGTTTATCCTATCATTTTCTGAGTAGTCACGGGTGGGTTCACAACAAACATTTCACCCTAATATTCGTATAGGATTGTCATAAAGTGCAGCAAGGTATTTGGAGTATTATCCTTTTGAACCGGTGTGGGAAATGGAGATACACGAATGTAATGGAAACTAACCTACCCCCCGATGGGATATAATCAAAATCTGGTTATCTTTATTTAGATTAGTAAAATTATGAGTGATACGGTGGACTAAATAAATTTGTTCCGCAGCGTATGCCTAAATAAAACATGAAACCGAAAGAAAAGATTACACCTGCGTTCCTTAGTGGAGGTGGCGAAATGGGAGCGCTTATCCGTTCATTAGATTGGTCTGAAACGCCGCTTGGCAGTCCGGATACCTGGCCGCAACCTTTGCGTATTGCCGTACGCATCATGCTCGATTGTCCTTTTGGAATGTACATAGCCTGGGGCAACGAATATATTCAATTGTATAACGATGGTTACCGCCCTATTCTTGGCAGCACAAAACATCCTCATGCATTGGGCATCAGCACACGAAAAACTTTTGCTGAAGTATGGCCTACCGTAGGGCCCATGTTTGACGATGTGATGCAAGGCACACCGGTTGGCTTTCCAGACTTTATTTTGCACCTGGACAGGAATGGATTTGTAGAAGAATGTTTTTTTGATTTCTCTTACAGTCCTATCCGTTTAGAAGATGGTGAAGTAGGTGGGGTATTGGTTACCGTAATTGAAACCACAGAAAAAGTAAAAGCCGTAAAAGCATTAAAAGAAAGTTTAGAAGAAGTTAACGTTGCGAAACTTACCATTCAAAAAAACGAAGAAAATTTAAGAAGCACCATTTTGCAGGCGCCTGTAGCGATGTGTATTTTCAAAGGGGAGAATTTTATTGTTGACCTGGCAAATGAAAAAATGTTTGAGCTCTGGGGCAAAACTTCAAAAGAGGTTATGCATAAACCCATTTTTGAAGCCTTACACGAAGCAAAAGACCAGGGCTTGGAAGAAATTGTTCAGGAGGTTTATACAACAGGAAAAACTTTTTCTGCAGATGGTGTACCTGTCACGCTTCCAAGAAACGGAGGAATAGAACTGGTTTATATTAATTTGGTTTATGAACCCTATAGAGAAGCTGATGGTACAATTTCAGGCATAATAGCTGTGGCTATTGACGTAACAGACCAATTAACTGCCCGCAAACAAATTGAAGCCAGCGAAAAACGGTTCAGCAATATCTTAACCCAATCACTAATGGCAATTGCTATCTTCAAAGGACCTGAAATGGTAGTCGAATTTGCCAATGAGCCAATGATTAATGTGCTTGGAAAAGGAATTGCTGTACTTAATAAACCTTTGCTGGAAGGAGTACCCGAATTAGAAGACCAGGTATTTCCAAAGTTGCTTGCTGATGTTTACACAAACGGAGTGCCTTTCGAAGCCTTCGAAACAAAAGCCCTTCTTGTGCGAAACGGAATTCCCGTAGATGCTTATTTTAATTTTGTATATCAGCCTTACAGGGAAATTGATGATACAATTACAGGCATCACCGTTCTCGCAACCGAAGTAACTGAACAGGTGCTGGCAAAAAAACACGTTGAAGAAAGCGAAAAACGCCTGAGCAATGAGCGCCTGGTGTTTTACAATTCATTTATGAATGCTCCCGCAGGTATTTCAATTTTAAAAGGCAATACGCATATTGTTGAATTTGCCAACGCTGAATACGAAAAATTAGTGGCTAGACAAATGACGCCTGGCAAAACCGTTCAAGAGCTATTTCCGGAAGTAGAACAACAGGGTTTAATATCTATTCTAAATACTGTTTTTTCAACAGGGGAACCTTTCTTCGCCAATGAATTTCCCGTGAAATTACTTAATAAGAGTACCGGCAAACTGGATTTGCACTATTATAATTCAGCTATCCAGCCACTGAAAAATGATAAAGGAAATACAGAAAGAATATTAACTCATGGAGTGGAAGTTACACAACAAGTGGAAGCCCGAAAACAAGTGGAAGAAGCGAATCTCCAATTAAGCTTTGCCGCCACACTCACTGAAAATATTGCCGATGCCGTGGTAGGCACGGATATGGAATTTAAAACTATCAGTTGGAACAAAGGCGCAGAAAATCTTTATGGATATGCAAGCGAAGAAGTAATGGGCAATTTTGCGATGGCACTTCTAAACACGCAATTTTTATCAAATGAAGATAAGGAAGCATGGCAAAAAGCTTTAGATGCCACAGGCAAATGGCAAGGTGAAGTAATACAATCCAAAAAAGACGGTTCACTTGTAAGCGTGCTCGTATCCATTTCTTATTCGTATGATGAAAATGGGAAACCCATTGCGGCAGTTGCTGTAAACCGCGATATTACCGAACGGAAAAAAGCAGAAGAAAAAATTGCAGCAAGCGAAAGCCAGTTTCGCATTTTTGCAGATAGTATTCAAAACCTCGCCTGGATTGCCAATGCTGACGGGTGGATTTACTGGTATAACCAGCAATGGTATGATTACACCGGCACCACACTTGAAGAAATGGAAGGCCATGGATGGCAAAAAGTGCATCACCCGGATCATGTGGAAAAAGTATTAAATTTTGTAAAAGAAGCCTGGAAGAAAGATGAAGCATATGAACTCACTTTCCCTCTACGCAGGCATGATGGCGAATACCATTGGTTTCTTACCCGTGCCTACCCTGTAAAAGATGCCAACGGTAATATTGAACGATGGATTGGAACCAATACCGATATTACGGAACAAAAAAGTTTTACAGAAGAATTGGAACAAAAAGTAAAAGAACGCACGGAAGAATTACTGGTTAAAAATCTTGCGCTGGAACTCACCAATTCAGAACTTAACTCCTTTAGTTATATTGCCAGCCACGATTTAAAAGAACCCTTGCGAAAAATCCAGGTGTTCAGCAGGCGCATTCTGGAAACAGAAAATTTTTCGGATAAGACACAAGACTATTTTCATCGTATTGTATCCGCTGCAGAACGAATGCAAAATCTTATTGATTCCCTGCTGGATTTTTCCCGTGCAAATAATACGGACCTGGTCTTTGAACCTTGCGATTTAAATACGATTGTTGAAGAATCAAAAAACGATCTGCAGTTAAGCATCATTGAAAAACAAGCCGACATTGAATATGAAAATCTTCCGGTAATAATGAGCGTGCGTATTCAAATTTCACAACTGATTACTAACTTGCTGGATAATGCAATTAAATACAGCCGGCCGGGGATGCCGCCATTAATTAAGATTACTGCCTCCATTATTGAAGGAAAATCGGTTGAACATACCCTGGCAAACCATCACACAAAATATCATGCAATAAAATTTGCAGATAATGGAATAGGGTTTGAGCAGGAATATGAAAATAAAATCTTTGAACTTTTTCAGCGGCTTCACGGAAAGAATGACTATACAGGAACGGGCATTGGCTTAGGCATCGTAAAAAAAATCGTAATCAATCACAAGGGATTTATTACTGCACAAGGAAAACCGGATATTGGTTCTATATTCACATTTTACATACCGGTATGATAAACAATATATTCTTAATAGATGATGACGAAGATGACTTGTTTATGTTTAAAGAAGTGATTGAATCTATAAGTTCGTCGTTACTCTGCGAGACTGCTTTAAATGGGAAAATCGCACTGGAGGTATTAAAAAACCGCACCAGTTTTCCAGACATTATCTTTCTTGATCTTAACATGCCAATCATGGACGGTTTAGACTTTTTAATACAAATTAAAAAAGAAGAATTTCTAAAAAACATCCCGGTTTGCATTTTTACCACAACAAATACGCCCCGCGACAAAGAATTGACAAAAGAACTTGGAGCAATAAGTTTTCTTACAAAACCCAGCGACTTCCAGATGCTGCGCTCTCAACTTGAACAAATTTTGTATGCAGATTTATCAACGCATGAATATATATCAATAGCATGATAAGCTACCTGGCGCAGATATGCAGCCTGGCTGTGAGGAATGGCGTATCTGTGCCGCCCACTGGAAAACGACGGGTTTTGTATCTGAAATATTAACCAATCTGCATGAAAAATATTTGCTCCATTTTATGGGTTCTTTTTTTGCTCCTTTTTAGTACAAATTCCTGTTTGAAACGGTTGTGTGACTCGCCAAAACTACCATACCAGGTACTTACTGACTCTGTAAAAACCTGGCTCCCATATTCCGCGGACAAAGACATTATTTTCGAGGATATTAATCTTCAAACGGATACCCTTCGCCTGCAAAATTATTTTGCTGGAGACGATGATATTTATAGAGGTGATGAATGCCCTTCAGGTTCCGGGCAATTTATTCGATGTAATTTTTATGATTCCAAAACAAATGATACCATCATGGCAGAAATTGGCTACAAATTTATATTTATGACTTTCAGAAAATCCGTGCTCTCCAGGTATGATGATAATAGAAATCTTCTTTCATTTTCAGATAGTGAGGGAAGTTTTAATAGTACAATTTACCTAAATGGAAAATTATTTTATAACAGCATAAGGGTGGAATGTTCCCGTTCGCCTGTTTGCATTCCTACTGGCATAACTAAATATTATTTTGCAAAAAATAAGGGACTTATTGCTTATGTTAGAAATAATGTGCTATGGACATTGAAATAAATTTCAACGGCTTGCAATAAGAGTACTGTGTAGAATTATGTTCATATTGTTTAACCAGGGTAAAGTTTTTTTATGGAAAATAATTTCACCCGCGTCTTATAAATATGAATATCACAAGTCGTAGTGCAGGTATATTATTGCTAATCATCTTTTCTTTTTCCCTGATAACAAATAATTCTTTCGGGCAACTTCCATGCTATCTTTCTAACCTCAGTAAAAGCATTTCTTCACAAGACTATAAATATTATGGAGGGCACAGATACGCCGATGCACAAGCTTAGCTGCATATCTGCGCCAGTAAAGGCATACAAGGGTTCTGCCCTTACAAAAGATTAGATTACATTGAGTCCGCATTCTGCCAGGCTTGTTGAGAGAAGTTACTGTGAAGTGAAAACCTGGTTCACATAAAAAAGTATATGATTAAAACTTATTTTCTTACACCATTCCAGAAATTTATAAATATTGAGAGTCTAAGTGGAATACTGTTGTTTGCAGCTACAGTAATCGCTTTACTTTGGGCCAATTCCGGAATTGGAGATTCTTACGCTACAATCTGGAAGTATGAAATTGGAATAGGCGTTGGAGAATTCGGACTTACCAAGCCTTTGATACTTTGGATTAATGATGGATTAATGGCAGTTTTCTTTTTTGTAATTGGTTTAGAGATAAAAAGAGAATTAATTATTGGAGAATTAAATTCTGTCCGGAAAGCAACTTTTCCATTATTTGCTGCAATCGGAGGAGTTTTAATTCCACTTACAATGTTCCTGCTTTTAAATAATAATCCTAAAACTTCAGGCGGATGGGGAATCCCAATGGCTACAGACATTGCATTTTCCCTTGCTATATTGAAGCTGTTAGGTAAGTCGGTGCCAATTGGCCTGAAAATATTTTTAACTGCATTTGCAATTGTTGATGATTTAGGGGCGGTATTGGTTATTGCTATATTTTATAGCGGGGGTATTGCCTGGTCATTATTATTGTTCTCCTTATTGTTGTTGATGATTCTGTTTGTTATGTCTTACAAGGGGTTGTATTTTAAATATTTGACATTTATTCTTGGAATAATAATATGGTTCCTGTTTCTAAAATCAGGAATACATCCTACTATTGCCGGCGTGTTGTTAGCTTTCACAATACCTATCAGGCAGAAAATTAATGTAACATCGTTCCTGGACAAACTTTCATTAATAACATCCGGAATAGAGATACCTGGAAAGCACAATCAACAAATTCTTACCAAAGAACAAATAGAAAAAATGGATTCCCTGGAATCGCTGATGGATGATTTTCAATCACCGCTTCAGCATCTGGAGCACAAACTACATTCCTGGGTTGCTTATTTTATTATGCCCGTTTTTGCATTAGCCAATGCAGGTATTGTGTTTAGCACAAACATGAACATTGATGTGCCGCTGTTAGTAAATATTTCTATTGCATTGTTTATTGGAAAGTTTGCTGGCGTTTCTTTATTCTCATTTTTAGCTGTAAAGTTGAAGTTGGCGGAATTGCCGGAAGGTGTTAATAGTTGGCAAATTGTTGGTGTTGCCATATTGGCCGGTGTCGGATTCACCATGTCCATTTTTATTGCAAATTTAGCGTTCGCTGAAAATATAGTTTTTATTGATTCCGCAAAGATCGGAATTCTGATCGGCTCATTAATTTCCGGAATAGTGGGCGCATTTATTTTAAAAATTAGCGGACATAAAGGAAGAACTTTTGGCATAAAGACAAAAAAATGATGAGGAATTTAAACTTTATGTGAAGCTGTGTTCTATTCAACTTGTGTGTGACCTGGGTGAAACGCCAGAATTTA
>JBDSWG010000009.1:0-2535 GCA_039926825.1 Ferruginibacter sp. | reverse complement strand
CGAAAATAAAACCGGATGTCCTTTATATCAATGGCCTTTATTCCTGGCATTTTAACCTGGTGCCTTTATTGTTTACCCGTACCCCGCGTAAAATAATTTCGGTGCGTGGTATGTTGCACCCCGGGGCCATGTCGCAAAAGCGGCTAAAGAAAAAAGCTTACCTGCGGTTGTGGAAAATTTTTAACTGGCAAAAGAAAGCCATCTACCATGCGAGTGATGATATTGAAGCCGGATATATTCGCCAGCATTTGAAAAAGGTGCCTTTGTTTACGGCTTTCAATTTTCCACGTAAGCAGGAAGAAATTGTACCGGTAGAAAAAAAGGAAGGCAAATTAAAACTACTGAGTATCGGGATCATCTCTCCCATGAAAAATTACCTATCCGTATTAAAAGTTTTGAAAGGGGCAAAGGAAAGAATAATCTATTCCATCTATGGGCCGGTAAAAGATAATGCCTATTGGCAGAAATGCCTGCTGGCGATGGAGGATATGCCGCCCAATGTTACGATACTCTACATGGGAGAAGTAATACCTGCAGACGTACCCTCTGTTTTGGCAGAGGCCGAGGTATTTATTCTCCCGAGTAAGAGTGAAAATTTTGGCCATGCCTTATTTGAAGCGCTGGGGGCGGGCCGGCCGGTTATCACAAGCCACCATACGCCCTGGAAGGATTTAAAAAATCATCATGCGGGAATAAACGTAGAAGTGAATGACGCAGAAATAAAACAGGCCATCAGTTTCTTTGCCGCCATGGATGACCAGCAGTTTGCGGCATGGAGCCAGGGTGCTGCTAAATTTGCAGCCCAGGCAATACAAACAGAGATGCTTATTGCAGAATATGATCAATTGTTTAACCGCACCATTTCCCGATAATAATTGTCTAATAGCCATACCCATATCCCTGTCTTCAACTTTAAGCAATTTGTCATCCGTTTCCTTTTCCTGTTCGCAGTTTTTTACGGCGGGTTTCAATGCTGGATTGCACTTACTTCTCCCGGAGGTTTATACAGCAGCTGGGTGCATCATTATTTTGACGGTATTACCTTGTGGCGAAATGTACTGCTGTGGAGCAGCAAGCAAACACTGGCGATTGCCGGGATGGAAACGGAATATAGATCAGATTATGTTCTGGCAAGTCCCGGGGGCGGGGGTATCAAACTCGTATATAGTTGCCTGGCATTTGGTGTTATGAGTTTTTGGGCGGCTTACATCCTGGCCATGCAGGCGGGCGGGCGCCGCAAAATTTTATGGCTTGCCGGTGGGCTTGCCGGTATTTATGTCATCAATGTTTTAAGGCTAAGCCTGGTGCTATGGTACCTGAATCACCAGGCGAGTTTCCCGTGGTTTGACCACCACACGTGGTTTAATATTGCGGCTTATATTTTTATTTTCGGGATGACATGGCTGCATTATAAACAAACACAACCCAATAAACCCGCCAAAAGACAATAGCTTAGCTACATGAAGGTAAACTTAGGTGCGTATGATAACAGCTGGTATAACCCAGGCCACCCGCTAAAGCGTTTATGCTGGTACGTTACCAGCTTCCTTTTTTTTCGCAACCCTGTCTTTCCTTTTTACGGCTTCAAGGTTTTTTTGCTTAGAATTTTTGGAGCCCGCATAGGGCAGGGGGTGATTATTAAACCCGGGGTGCATATCAAATACCCATGGATGTTGCAAACCGGAGATCATGTCTGGATAGGAGAAGGCGCCTGGATTGATAACCTCGCAAACGTGACGTTGGGAAATAACGTATGTATTTCGCAGGGAGCTATGCTGCTCTGTGGTAACCATAACTACAGTAAACCTGGCTTTGATTTAATAGTCAAAGAAATTATTATGGAGGAGGGTAGCTGGTCCGGGGCCAAATCAATTGTGACTGGTGGTGTGAAGATGGGTTCACATGCTATTCTTACGGCGGGGTCAGTTGCCACAAAGGACTTGGAGGCCTGGGGCATTTACCAGGGAAACCCGGCTTTAAAGATTAAAGAACGAACTATGGAAACACCTGTGTAATTTCACTCAACCATCAGCCCAAATTGTGCTCATGAAAGTATCTCTTATCACTGTAACCTTAAATGCTGAGCAACACCTGGAGAGTTGTTTCCGGTCTGTGCAGCAACAGGATTATCCCGATATTGAGCACATCATCGTGGATGGAAAATCTACGGACGGCACTTTAGCCATCATTCATAAACACGCCGGCAAAATTTCCCTGTGGGTTTCAGAAGCAGATCGCGGTATGTATGATGCCCTGAACAAAGGCATGGAAATGGCCACCGGTGATATCATCGGCATCCTGAACAGTGATGACATGCTGGCAGGCCCCGATGTTATCAGCAGCATTGTAAAATGTTTTGAAAATAACCAGGCAGATGCTGTTTTTGGTGACCTGGAATACGTGGATCGTAATGACAGCAGCCGCATACTTCGCATCTGGAAAGGCAAGCCATACAAACGGTCGCTCTTCAAAACTGGTTGGATGCCGGCACATCCCACGTTTTACATCCGCCGGAAATATGTAGCAGAATTTGGT
>JBDSWG010000008.1:0-4970 GCA_039926825.1 Ferruginibacter sp. | reverse complement strand
CCACTTTCCAGCCGGATAATATCCAGGATAGACAATGTAACTGTTATGGCATGGCCAATGGTGAAAGCTGTTACCAGCACCAGCACTTTTTTCCATTCCATTAAAGTATATACCGCACTTAGAACCAGGATGAATAAAATATGATCCAGCGCATCCGGGCTCATGATGTGCTGCCAGCCGAGAGTAAAATAAAATGCTAAATCGCTCATCATATTATCCTTCCCGAAGAGTTTCGGCTATTTTTGCTAAAAATAACCTCCCTGCTTTAGCTGAACCAATATTTTTTTAGAATGGTATCAATGTTATATAAATGGTCTTTTATTTCCCTCTCTGTACTTTGCCTTTCGGCACAGCTGGCTCATCCTATTTTTGTAAGTGTTACCACCATAGACCATAATTTAAAGGAAAAATCCCTGGAAATTACCTGCAAAGTTTTTACAGATGATTTTGAAAAACTTTTGCGCAGCGTACAGAAAAACCATGTGGACCTGGTGAATCCTCCTGATAAATCCCAGGCAAACCAGATGGTGAGTAGTTACCTCGCTTCGCATTTAAAATTTAATGCAGATGGGAAACCGTTAGTGGCAAAGTTTATTGGCTATGAAATTGAAGAAGAAGGCGTGGTTTCTTACCTGGAAGTTAAAAATATTACTTCACTCAAAATGCTGGATATTAATAATACACTGCTATATGAAATGTACCCGCAGCAGATGGGCATCATGCACGTGACTGTAGACGGAAAAAGGCAAAGTACAAAGCTTAATAACCCAGAATCATCTGCACGCTTCACATTCTAACTTTCCATCAGTTCTTCTTTCAATTCCGGCGAAATAGTAACGAGAATTTTATCAATGCGCTGCCCATCCATGTCTAAAATTTCCATGGTAAAATCCCGCCATTCTATTTTTTCTCCCGGGGTGGGAATGTGTTCCAGTTCATGCAAGACAAAACCCGCCAGGGTATCAAAATCCTGCTCTTCCTCGTTCATCCAATCGGCCCTTTCAAAATAACTCAGGAAGTCATAGAAATGCAGTTGCGCATCTATAAGAAAACTTCCATCTTCTCTCTCCACAATTTCATATTCATCCTGGCCGGTTTGCGGCACATCTCCTACAATGGCTTCCATAATGTCATTAAGGGTAATCATCCCTTCCAGGGTGCCATATTCATTTACAATAAAACAGGTATGAATTTTTGTTGATTTAAATTTTTCCAGTACCTGGTAAGCTTTATTATTTTCCGGCACGAACAGCGCGGGCTTTACCAGTTCAATAAGTTTGGTATCTGCAGGTACGGTGAGCATATCTTTTACATAAATAAGCCCTTTAATATCATCAATAGAACCTTCGCATACAGGGAAGGTGCTGAACACAAGCGCTTCACTTCGGGATTTTAGCGTATCAACGGTATCGTTAGCTTCAAACCACATAATGTCAGTACGGTGGGTCATAAGGGAAGTTATATTCCTGTCACCCAGGTGAAACACACGTTCAATGATTTCTTTTTCCCCTTCATCAATCGTTCCGCTGTCACTGCCTTCTGTAATCATGGCTTTTATTTCCTCTTCCGTTATAGCACTGTCCTTTAGTTTTTTTATTTTGAAAATTTTAAAAATAAGGTTGGTGATAAAAGATAGCAACCAGACAATGGGATAAGTGATTAATGAAAGAAAATTTATAGGGTTGGCTGCAAGAAGGGATATTTTTTCTGACCGCATCATGCCAATTCTTTTGGGTATCAGTTCCCCGAAAATGATGGATAAAAAAGTTACGACCATTACCACAAGCACGGTGGCGAGTGTGGCAGAATAAGGTGCCAGCAAGTCCACTTTTGCCAGCAGGGGTTCTATGTATTTGCCAAATTTATCAGCCGAATACACACCCGTTAATATGGATATCAGCGTTATGCCGATTTGTGCAGTAGAGAGAAATTTTTCGGGGTTTTCGGCCAGGTCCAGGGCAGCTTTAGCTTGTGTATTTCCTTTATTTGCAAGGGTTTCCAGCCGCGATTTTCTAACACTCACCAGGGCAATCTCCGTCATCACAAAAAGGCCGTTCACAAAAATTAATAATAGCAGAATAAATACTTCAGTCATATATAAGGGTTAAGCAAGCGGAAAATACCTGTTTGCTAAAGTTCCGCACAAATATCCGAAAACAATACCAACTATTGCACCAGCAATCACATCAAGGGGGTAATGAACACCTACATAAACTTGGGCATAACATATAAACGCGGCCCAGGCAAAAAGCCAAAGCCCGTATTTGCCCATTAGGTTCTTTAAGGTAAGAAAAAAGAACATAGCAATACAGAAATGATTGGCTGCATGGGAAGATATGAAACTCGAACTTTGCGGCCGGTAGCTAAGCAGGAGGCGGGCAGGCGGCACTAATGTAAGATCATTACAGGGCCTCAAACGAAAAAAATTTTCTTTTATTAAATCACTGCTTATATAATCACTAAGCGTTACTACGAGGGCGGTAAACAGCAACCATAATAAAACATTTTTACGGCTGTTTTGTAATACCAGTACCAGGATAAATAAGTATAATGGAGCCCAGAAATAAGCATGGCGCATGATGGGGAGCGCATAATCAAAAACCGGGTTATGCCAGCTTCCGTTCAGGTAGGAAAACATTACCCGGTCTAGTGCCTTCAGTTTCTGCATGCAGTAAATATGGTCAAAATTAATTAAACTAACTTTGATGCATTCTAAAATTAATAGGTGCTTTGGCTAAAATCCCAAAACGGCTTGTCTGGATATTTTCCATCCTGATTTTCATTCTTCTTTTAGTTAGCCTTTACCGGGTTTATTTCTTTTATCATTACCGGCCGGGCCTGCAGGCGTTAAGCGGCAAAACGCTCTGGCTGGGATTGCGGTATGATGCCCGTATGTTATCTATCCTGGGGATGGTCATGCTGGCCCTGAGTTTTATTCCCGGGCTCAATATACAAAAGCGGGATACCCCCGGATTTTTCTGGCAAATATTTCTTGTAGCAATAGCACTGGTACTGGTTATTTTTTACATCAGTGATTTTTTTCATTACGATTACCTGCAGCAACGCCTGAATGCAAGTGTCTCCAATTATTTGCAGGATGCTGCTATTTCTATGAAAATGGTCTGGCAGACCTATCCCATCATTTGGATTAGCCTGGGGATAATATTTTCTGCGTGGCTGGCTTGGAAAATGCATCGGGCATTTTTTATATCCTTGTCAAAAAATAATTTCAATGTAAGTAAGCGAATGGCCAGGCTTTTAAATATATCGGCCTTTTTATTTTTTGCCTTTTTTATTTTCGGCCGCGCCGGCCAATACCCCCTGCGCTGGAGCGATGCCTTCAGCCTGGGTAATGACTTTAAAGCCAATGCGGCCCTCAATCCCTTCCAGAGTTTTTTCAGCACCTTAAAGTTTAAAAACAAATCTTACGATTTACAATTTGTAAAAGATAATTACGGGCTGATGGCCCACTACCTGGGCGTAGAGAATCCTGATATTACCACATTAAATTTTACGCGGCAGGCAGCAGGAGATAGTTTGCCTTCCACCCGGCCAAACATCATCATTGTTATTTGCGAAAGTTTTAGTGCGGCAAAAAGTTCCATGTTTGGAAATCCGCTGGATCCCACGCCATACTTCGCCGGCCTGTGCCGCGGCGGTGTTTTCTATGAGCGGTGCTTTGTGCCCGCTTTTGGTACGGCCCGTGGTGTATGGGCAGTAATAACAGGCATTCCGGATGTGGAAGAACAACGAACGGCCAGCCGCAATCCTTTAGCCGTCGACCAGTTTTCCATCATGAATGAATTTGCCGGCTACGATAAAAGTTATTTTTTAGGGGGCAGTACCAGCTGGGCCAACCTCCGGGGATTATTGCAAAATAATATTGAAGACCTGCATATATATGAAGAAGGAAGTTTTGATGCCCGCACGGTAGATGTCTGGGGCATCAGCGATAAAAATTTATTCCTGGAAGCAAATAAAATTCTCGCTAAAAAAACAGCACCTTTCATCAGCATTATACAAACTGCAGATAACCACAGGCCCTACACCATACCTGAAGAAGATCGCACCGCCTTCCAGGTAAAAGATTTTCCCGCGGATACATTAAAAAAATATGGGTTTGAAAACAATGCCCAGTTTAATGCATTTCGTTATACGGATTATTGCTACCAGGTTTTTATGCAGGCCGCTGCCAGGGAAAGGTATTTTGCAAATACTATTTTTGTATTCGTGGGAGACCATGGCATTCGCGGGGAGGCCGGCCCTGGCTTTCCTGGCAGTTTTACTAAACAGGGTATAATGGCACAGCACGTGCCCCTGTTGTTTTATTCCCCGGCACGGCTGGCTGCTGAAAGAATTGCTGCACCGGTTTCGCAGATGGATATTTTGCCCTCGGTGGCCGGGCTCGCAGGTATAGGTTTTCGAAATACCACGATGGGGATAAATTTATTTGACAGCAGCCAGGTGCGGGGGCATTATGCATTTATTGCAGACCCGGAACTGGCTACAGCCGGCTTGGTAACGGATTCCTTTTTCTTTGCGCACAACAGGCGTACAGGTAAAGATGAATTTGTATCTGTTATAAATGACAACCCCGTGCCGGCAGATAATTATCACCATGAAAAAGAAGCCGAATTAAAAAAACTTTCCCTGGCATTATTTGCTACAGCACAGTATATGTTGCTGCACAATAAGAAAGGGAAATAATTTCCTTTCTTTGTTTGAATCATTATGGTTACACTAATTAAATTAAGGGTTCCGAAAACAATACAATGGCTGGTAAAAGTATTTTTTATCTACCTCTTTATTTTTACGGCTTTTCGTATGGCTACGGTAATTGCGTTTAAGCCTAAGGGTTTGCCTGTGGTTGAATTATGGCCATCTTTCTGGCTCGGGCTTAAATATGATTTACGCTGGATAGCTTTTATTCTTCTGCCCATTGCAGTCATATCCCTTTACCCTAAATTTTC
>JBDSWG010000007.1:0-5631 GCA_039926825.1 Ferruginibacter sp. | reverse complement strand
GAATTTTTTTGTTGCTGTTGCATCAGGGCACGAAATTCCTTTGGTATCGCTGCTTCCAAAGTTATAGCCTGTCCACCTGGTGAAGCAAAAGATATTTTAAATGCATGGAGGGCTACACGGTTCAGCATCGGCTTTTCTTCCTCTTCATGCCGGGAAAGCTTATAATTCTTCTTTACAGCAGAAATAAAAACCGGTTTGCCATCCCCGTACAAAGGGTCACACGCAAGTGGATTGCCCAGGTGTTTACAGTGCACCCTTATCTGGTGCGTTCTTCCGGTATATAACCGAAATTCTACAAGGCTAAATGCTGGGTGCGCTTCTATAATTTTGTAACCAGTTTTTGAAGGTTTACCATTTCGGTTTACGACCATGGTTCCTTTATGTACGGGGCTTTCCATAAGAGCCGCTTCAATTTCACCTTCTTCCTGGGGAGGTATACCATGCACAATGCCGGAATAATATTTATCTACCTTTCTTTCTTCAAACAAAAGAGACATGTACCGGTGCGCAGTTTCATTTTTTGCAAACAGCACCAGTCCACTGGTATCTTTATCTAACCGGTGTACGGTAAAGATTTGGCCGAATTGTTCTGTAAGTATTTCTTTTAAAGATTTTTCAGACTGGTTGCGATCTGGGATGGTCAGCAAGCCGGAAGGCTTGTTAATTGCAATCCAATCTTCATTTTCTGCAATAACAGAGAATTTATTTTTTGCCAAGATTGCTGTTTTTAAAAGCTTTCTTTTCTGAATGAGTTTTAAACTTCCGGGCTTTTGGAATTTTCTCTTCCTTTATTCTTTTAGGTTTTTCAGGAACAGATTCTCCCAGTGCCAGGGCAATTTCCGCATCTGAGATAGCCGAAGCTTTCACTTTTCGTTTATCCGGTTGCGTTAGCTTTGAAATGTTTTCCTGGGGCTTGACTTTTCCTTTCGACTCATTCAGGTATTTCAATATCCGCACTTCTTTTTCATTGAGGTAACGCCACTTACTGCGTTCAACATTTTTTTTGGTGAGGCCCGCATACATAACACGGTCGAGCGCTTTTACATCATATCCCAGGTGCTCAAAAATACGCCTGACAATTCGATTGCGCCCGCTGTGAATTTCAATGCCAATGATGGATTTATCTTTCGCATCTGAATACGCCATACTGTCCACCAGTATCTTTCCATCTTCCAGTTCCACGCCTTCCAGGATGTCATCAAAATGTTCTTTTGAAAGATTTTTATCCAACCTTACTTCATAGATTTTTTTTATTTCATAGCTGGGGTGAGAAAGTTTTTGGGTGAGATCACCATCGTTGGTCAGCAGCAAAACACCCGAAGTATTCCTGTCCAGCCGGCCTATGGGATAAACCCGCTGGTCTGTTGCTTTTTGTATGAGTTGCAGAACCGTTTTCCGTCCTTGAGGGTCGTCCGTTGTAGTTATATAATCTTTCGGTTTATTTAGTAAAATATAAACCAGGTTTTTACTTACAGACAATTTCTTGCCATTATAATTGACCTCATCTGCTGGTTGAACTTTATACCCGGGTTCCGTTAATACATTTCCATTTACTTTTACCAGGCCTTTCTTAATATAATTAATTGCTTCACGACGGCTACTGACACCACAGTGGGCCAGGTATTTATTAAGGGGCATAATATCTGAAGGAAGATTTTTTTCTGCCGAATCTTTTGTTGATGTTTTTACAGGGGTCGTTTTAGAAGCAGGTATAGGCTGGCCACTTTTCATGGCCCGTTTTGCCAGCATAGCCTGGTATTTTTCTTCTTTTATTTTGTCGAAATAAGCATTCTTTTCTACACGTGCTTGTTTCTTTTCTTGCCGGATATTTTCTTTAATAACACTGTTTTTCTTCTTTGCTGTAAATTTCTGGAAAGGTGACTGGCTCATGATGTAGAATTTGCTGTTTTACAACAGGGAAATGAAATGCAAAGATAGGTGAGACTGCACAAAAAAGAAGCGCTTAAAAAGCGCCTCAGGGTTACGGGTTTTATTATTGCTATGCTTGTGGTTTAGATTTATTCATTTTACGATCACCATGGCCTTTTCTTTTGTGATCTTTCTTCATGGCTTGTTTTTTTTCTATTTGCTCTTTTGTGAGAATGCTTTCTGTATGCGATTTAGTTTGATCATGTAATGCTTTCATTTGCGCTTTCTTTTCAGTCTCACTCAGGCTGGTGTTATCTTTAATGGCTTTCATTTTATCGCGGCTATCCATATGAATGGCCTTTAATTTTTCAGCCTGGTCGTTATTCAGATTCAGTTCAGTCTGCATTTTCTTATGGCCTTCCCCATTGTGGCCACCTTTGCGCATGCCATCACCTTTCATACCGTCTCCATTCATTCCGTCCATGTGTTGCTGATGGTTGGCTTTTGCTTCAGCCAGTTTAGCTTTCTGGTCAGCCGTTAAAATAGATTGCATGTAAGTACGCTCAGTTTCATGTAGGGCACCTAATTGTGAACGCCTTTGTTCTTCCGTTAAAGCAGTATTGGATTTAATGGCATCAGCCTTTGCCTTCATCGCTTCCCGATGCGATTTTAATTGAGCTTTTTGGGCTTCTGTGAGGTTTAGGTCTTGCATACGTTCACGCTGCATACCTTCTTTTTTGTGTTCTTTTCTTGCTTTAGTTTCCCTTTGTTGCTGCGCTGTGGCAGTAAAGGTGAGGGCAGACAAGGCCAGTATTCCGACAAATAATTTCTTCATAATATCTTTTTTAGTTTTTTTTAATTGTTGTGTATATCATAGACCAGAAGGGATGATTATAGTTTAAATCAATAAAATGTTAAAGGAAAGAAATATGTAATAATAACCCAGGGATCAAGAAAAATAAGGCAGGTAAATGCCCGGAATGCAGGTCAGGCAAGGGTTTTATCTTTATTGGCCAATTGGCCGCAGGCAGCATCAATATCTTTACCACGGCTGCGTCTGACCCTTACATTTACCCGCTGAGCCGCCAGGTAGTCAGTAAATTGCTGGCTGCGTTCATCAGAAGGCTTATGAAAATCAAGGCCGGAAACAGGATTATATTCAATAACATTAACAAGGTGGGTAGGCACCTGCCGGTAAATATTTACCAGGGCTTCGGCATCCTCCAGGCTATCATTTTTATCACGGAATAAAATATATTCCAGGGTAATATCATTCTTAGTTTTTGCATAGAAATAATTAAGTGATTCCACTAAAAATTCTATGCTGTTTGTTTCATTTATAGGCATGATGTCATTGCGCTTTGCATCTGTGGCAGCATGCAGGGATAAGGCCAGGTTAAACCGAACCTGGTCATCGCCCAGTTGTTTTATCATTTTGGCCACACCGGCCGTAGAAACCGTAATTCTTTTCGGGCTCAATCCCATACTGTCTGCAGCCGTAATTTTATCTATCGATTTCAACACATTTTTATAATTCAGTAAAGGCTCACCCATACCCATATAAACAATATTGGAAATTTTCTTTCCATAGGCCAGTTCGCTTTGCTCGTTAAGCAGAGCAACCTGGTCATAAATTTCTTCAAAACCCAGGTTCCGTTTCCGGTCCATAGTACCGGTGGCACAAAATTTACATGATAGGCTGCAGCCTATCTGAGAAGAAACGCAGGCTGTATTTCTTTTTTCAGTAGGTATGAGCACACCTTCCATCAAGTGGCCATCCCAGGTCATAAAACGAGACTTTAAAGTGCCATCTGCACTATGTTGAGTTTTATCTATGGTTATTGCCGGGAATATAAAATCTTCTTCCAGTTTTTTTCGAAGGTCCAGCGAAAGATTAGTCATGTCATTAAAACTACGTGCATGTTTCTTCCAAAGCCATTCATAAGACTGTATAGCACGGAATTTTTTATCACCAATACTTTCAAAATAACCTTTCAGGTCAGGAAGTGTGAGATCTCGTATATTTTGTTTTTCAGGCATGAGCCGCAAAGATAATCAACCCGATGCGGGCAGGCGGAAAGCGTTTAAAAAACTTTTACCTTGCACTTTCGTCAAGCCAGGGAGAGCCTGGTGTATTAAAGAAATAGGTATTTATGAAAGATGTTTATGTTATTGATGCGGTAAGAACTGCCGTTGGAAAATATGGGGGCAGCCTGGCAGAAATACGGCCGGATGATTTGCTGGCACACGTTATTAAAGCTTTATTGCAACGCAATAAACAAATTGACCCAGCTGAAATAGAAGATGTAATTGCCGGTGCTGCTAATCAGGCAGGTGAAGACAACCGCAATGTTGCCCGTATGGCGGCATTGCTGGCCGGAATGCCCGTAACAGTTCCGGGTAATACCGTAAACAGGTTGTGTGCCAGCGGCCTCCAGGCAATAATGGATGCATCGCGGGCTATTGCCTGTGGCGATGGAGAAATGATGATTGCATGCGGTGTAGAGAGCATGACACGGGCACCCTTTGTTATGGCGAAAAGCAACCAGCCATGGGGGCGCACACCGGAGGTATTTGATACAACTATGGGCTGGCGATTTATAAATAAAAGACTGGCTGAAATGTATACACCTTACGGTATGGGAGAAACGGCAGAAAATGTTGCGAAGGCGTGGAACATCAGCCGTCATGCGCAGGATGAATTTGCCCTCCAAAGCCAGGAGAAATTTGCGAAAGCAAACGCTGCAGGATTATTTAACGAAGAAATTATTCCCATAGATGTTTTGAAGGGGAAAGAAGTACTGGTATTTTCAAAAGATGAACATCCCCGCGAATCTACCATGGAAAAACTCTCGCAACTGAAACCGGCATTTATTAAGGATGGCACCGTGACTGCCGGCAACAGCAGCGGTATAAATGATGGTGCAGCAGCCATCTTGCTGGCCAGTGGGGAAGCGGTAAAAAAATACGGTCTCGTACCGTTAGCAAAAATAAAATCCATGGCCGTAGCCGGTGTGGATCCTGCCGTTATGGGCATAGGCCCTGTACCGGCTACGCAGAAGGCATTAAAGCGTGCAGGCTTATCCGTTAGTGATCTCGATTTGATAGAATTGAATGAGGCGTTTGCTTCGCAAAGTATTGCCTGCGTGCATGACCTGGGCCTGGACCTGGAAAAAGTAAATGTCAAAGGTGGCGCAATTGCTATCGGTCATCCTTTAGGGTGCAGCGGCATCCGTATCTCCACAACATTACTGCATGAAATGAAACGCCGTAAAAGTAAATACGGCCTGGCCACTATGTGCGTGGGCGTCGGACAGGGATCGGCAATTATTTTCGAAAGAACCGACTAGAAACCAGGTTTCTCTTCTAAATTTTTCGACTGGTTATTGGCCAGTAAATATCTTTGTTTTCCCCCGATTTATTTTTCTAATAATCCGGGAATATATATCTTTACATCTCAAGAGAAACGGAGCGTCGCTCCCATGTAAAATGAAACATCTTATCGCTGATCCACTGTTCAACTTTCGCCAGAGAGTAAAGCCACCGGCAGCTATCTCCACATTATAATTTTCCGGATTTTTCTTCACTTAAGCCCTGGCATTCGTATGCTCCGCTGGCCAATAATCGGCTACACCTTACCGTGAATAATTTCCGGCCTGCACCTTATTTTCTTTTTTATAATCAATTAAACCAAAACAACATGGACATTCAACAATTATTAATCAGCTATTGGTGGGTAATCGTAGTACTATTATCCCTGGT
>JBDSWG010000006.1:0-7212 GCA_039926825.1 Ferruginibacter sp. | reverse complement strand
AAAGGCGATGTTATAATTGCCATATCACAAAGTGGTGAAACGGCAGATACACTGGTAGCATTGGAAAAAGCCAAAGAAAATGGTGCTTTTATTTTTGGTGTTGTTAATGCTGTAGGTTCTTCCATTGCCCGTATTTCTCACGCTGGCGCCTACACGCATGCCGGGCCGGAAATCGGCGTAGCTTCCACAAAGGCCTTTACCGGCCAGTTGGCTGTGCTTATGATGATTGCCTTGAAAATTGCAAAATATAAAGCAACGATTTCTGATGAAAGGTATAATGCCCTGTTACTGGAACTGCAGGATGTGCCGGAAAAAGTAGCGGCTATTTTAAAGAACAGCGAAGAACTAAATAAGATTGCAAATAAATATAAAGATGCTAAAGATTTTCTTTTCCTCGGTCGCGGCTATAACTTCCCGGTAGCACTGGAAGGTGCGCTTAAGCTGAAAGAGATTTCTTATATTCACGCAGAAGGTTACCCCGCGGCAGAGATGAAGCACGGCCCGATTGCCTTGGTAGATGAAAACCTGCCCGTAGTTTTTGTTGCCACAAAAGATTCTTACCACGAGAAGATTGTGAGCAACATGCAGGAAATTAAAGCAAGAAAAGGAAAAATTATTTCTATCATCACAGAAAATGATGACCTCAGCAAAAGCCTGAGCAATGATAGTTTTTCTATACCTGCTGCAGATGAGTTGATAGCACCCATTATTAGCGTAATACCTTTACAGTTGTTGTCGTATTACACGGGTGTAGCTAAAGGTATAGATGTAGATAAGCCACGGAACCTGGCAAAAAGTGTGACCGTGGAATAATATTTTGAATGCCGATTAACAAAACCGCATGAACCACATTACAACACACCCGGTAAAAAATCTCGGTTATAATTTTATAGAAAAAGAATTCCTGCCGGAAGGTAAAGATGAATACTACCTGCGATTCATGCAGAACCGCTCCGGTATCGAATACCGCAGCTTAACCACGGCAGAACTGGATCAGCTCATCCACAACCGCAATACCTCAGACAACTGGAATAATATATTGGTTGCAGAAAAGTTTGATGCTTCGCTTGTGCGTAACTGTAAGTTTTATGGCCTGGTCAGAATAGGAGAAATTCAACCTTTGTATAAAGAGTTTCATAACCTCCGCATGGCAGTAGGATTGTATAACAGTACCATCATTAGCAGCGACCTTGGCAACAATATATGTATTGATAATGTGAATTACCTCAGTCATTATATTATTGATGATGATGTAATGATTGTCAATGTAAATGAACTGGCCACCACAGACTATTCTAAGTTTGGAAATGGGGTTTTGAAAGATGGCGAAGAAGAGAGCATCCGCACCTGGATAGAAGTGCGCAACGAGAATGGTGGAAGAAGTATTTTACCCTACAATGGCATGCTGCCGGGAGATGCATACCTCTGGAGCAAATACCGTGATGATGATAAACTACAAGAACAGTTTCTAAAGTTCACAGAAAAAAGGTTTGATAAAAAGCGGGGGTACTATGGTAAGATAGGTGCCCGTACCGTAATAAAAAATTGTCGCATAATTAAAGACGTCTGGATAGGATCAGATGCTTATTTGAAGGGTGCTAATAAATTAAAAAATTTAACGGTAAACAGTGATGCTGAACGCAAGAGCCAGATTGGTGAAGGCTGCGAGCTGGTGAATGGAATTGTGGGTTTTGGCTGCCGGATATTTTATGGCGTCAAAGCCGTTCGATTTTTTCTTTCAGCGCACTCACAATTAAAATACGGCGCCCGGTTAATCAATTCCTACCTCGGCAATAATTCTACTATCTCCTGTTGTGAAGTGTTGAATTCTTTAATTTTTCCTTCGCATGAGCAACACCATAATAATTCTTTTTTATGTGCCGCAATGGTGATGGGTCAAAGCAATATTGCCGCCGGGGCCACCATCGGCAGTAACCATAACAGCCGCAGTGCAGATGGTGAAGTTGTTGCCGGCCGTGGCTTCTGGCCGGGGCTCTGCGTTAGCTTGAAACATAACAGCCGGTTTGCATCTTTTACCATCCTTGCAAAAGGCGACTACCCGGCAGAGTTAGACATACCTGTACCCTTTAGCCTGGTGAGTAATGATACGGCCAATAACCAACTCATTGTAATGCCGGCCTATTGGTTTATGTACAACATGTATGCCCTGGCCCGCAACGCCTGGAAATACCAGGACCGGGATAAGCGAGTAGAGAAAAAACAAACTATAGAATATAATTACCTGGCACCCGATACCATCAATGAAATTTTTGATGCGATTGCCTTGCTCAAAAATTTAAGACCCGATGAAAAAGGCGAAGCATCCGTACAACAGTGGGAAAACAGCAACCGTAAGGTCATCATAATCAAATCTAAGGAAGCCATTAAAGCTTTTGAGAAAATGATCATATACCATGCAGCCGGGGAAATTATTTTCTGTATAGAACAAAACAATATCTCAACATTTGAAGAACTGAAAACAAAATTGCACGCGGATACTAAACGTTCGGAATGGCAGAATATCGGGGGGCAGTTAATGATAAAAGAACGGGTGACAGATTGTTGTTCAAAAATTAAGAAAAATGAAATAGGTAGCTGGGAAGCCTTACATGATTTTTACAAAGAGCAGGGAGAAATATATGCCAATGACAAATTGCAGCATGCTTACAACAGCTTCCTGGAGCTGAAGCAGATAACTGGCCAACAGTTTAATGAGGAAATGCTGAATGACTTAATGCAGTCTGCCTTAACAACCAGGGAGTGGATGTGTAAAAGTATTTTTCAAACCAGGGAGAAGGATTATACCAACCCTTTCCGGAAAATGGTGTATGAAAATAACAAGGAAATGAATGCTGTTCTGGGTAAGTTGGAAGATAATGCGTTTATACAGGATCAATACCAGGCGTTAGATGAAATGAAAAAAACGGTAGCTGGTTTATTAGAAAAATTCAGCGAAAAGAAAACGGTTAAAATTTAAGTAAATAAAAGCGCGGTTTTATAGGAAGGATATTTCAAGCCTAATTTTAAATGAACTGCAACATTGCTGTAATAACCGGCTGAAAAAAATCCGAAAATTATCAATCCTTTTCCAGTGTTTTTATTTTTTCTTCCAGTTGTAATAGCTGCTCCTGCTGTTCCTGCAAAGCCTTAATAACAATAGGCGCAAAACTACTGTAGGCAATCGTGTGAACGTCGCTGATTCCCTCGTAACCGGTATTTGCATTTTGCGTAACGTGTACCAAAGTAGGAAATATTTTTTTTACATCCTGTGCTATCAGCCCAAAGGTTTCGTCGTGGTTAGGATTATTGTATTTCATTTCGTAGCGATAGGCCTTCAACTGCATTAGCTTTTCGAGCATGGGTGGCAGTGGCTCAATTTGTTTTTTTATCCTTCGGTCAGAGGAAGAGCTATACTGACCGGTGGTATGATTAAACACTCCTAATTGCGTAGGAAAATCATTAGTGGGAGTTGTGCGAAAAAATAACTTAAGATCTTGATTGTAAACCGAGATGAGCCAATTATTAAGGCTGCCCAGGCGCATCAACCCAATACCATAACTACTTTGGTGAATTTCGAGTGGGTAAACCGGCAGGCTCCAGTTAATGCCCACATTAGAGGTTCCACTGCCCATTACAATTTTCGAATTTTGTGGATCATAGTTCAGGAAGAGTTTAGTGTTGTTGGCACCAGACCTTACATAGGTATGCTCCGCTGATGTGTAATTAAAAGCACTCCACTGCGGGGCAGAAAACCAGGCACTGCAATCCTTATCTCCATCTTTGCCGACGTTGAGCTGTGCGTTATACCCTAACCCTGGGTTATCACCAATGCTCACCCGGCCATTGGCGGCGATCGTTATACCTGGTCTTGCTGAAGTTGCCAGGGCACCCATAGCACCGCTGGCGTAGGCGTTAAAACCCACTATACCAGTGCCTGCATCCAGGTATGTATTTACTAAGTATCCATTGTTAAGGTATCTATGTCCCCCGTTATAATAACCGTTGAATTCAACGGTGGGAGAACTTGCTACGAGCCCTACTCCGTTGCCTCCCGACCCAAAAATGGCGGTAGTATTTCCCACCATCCCGTTCAGCTCCAGCTTTGCCCTGGTAGGTGTGCTGGTGCCGATACCCACATTCTGCGCTGTGAGATTAAAAGTAGCTCCAGTAATTGCAAAAATTATTATCAAAGATTTTTTTTGCATGGCAATTATTTTATAGTTTCTGTTGTTCGAGCTCGTTGATGTCCCTCATGAGATCTGATATTTGAACTTGTTGCTCTTGGATAGCTTTTATGGCAAGCACAAAAAACTGGCTATAATTGAGCATGTGCAGATCAGGCAAACCTTTATGTCCAGGACTATGGTCTTCGATAATATTCACCAATTCAGGAAAAAAGGTTCTTACATTCTGTGCAATAAAACCTTGTGTTAGCGGACCAGTTGGCTCAGCAGTTTTCATGCGGTATTGCACCGTTTGTAATTGCATCAGGTTATGCAGAACAGATGATAATGGCCTGATAGCAGTTTTAAGCCTGCTGTCGCTTACGTAGCTATGCACACCGGTGTTTGGATTATAGTCACCTATCAGGAGACCATTGTATTTCTGGCCAATCCAAACCGGGTTGTCGTTGCTAACATACCATTCCCAGTTGTTTACACCATTTTGCTCAATCAGCAACATTCCATTACCTGCAGTTGCATGCCTGATGCTCAACGTAGTGTTATTAAATGTATTGGTATTAATAGCGACTTTAGGGCCTGTCACCACATGATTTCCAGGAAGGTCATTTATATAGGTAACACCCCCATCTTTACCGGGTCCAAATGAAGTATATGGCGTATTGATATTGCTATGATATTGGGTGCCATAAAATTTAGCAGAGCCATTTGCATTATTGAAACCATTAAAATTAAGATAGTCAATCCCCAGGTTTGTATTAAGGTTGCCTTTTCCAAAAACAACCCTGCCATTAGGGAATAGGGTAAATGCACGGTATAACTCGCCCATGGAGCCACCTGATGAACCTGCAACAGGCTGCATATCGAGTGACATCCCACCATTGCCGGGGTCCATGTATTGCAGTGCGGAAAAACCGATACCGATGAATTTTCCAAAACCACCGGGGCCATCGCGGTATTGGTTAAATCCAACGCTGGGCCAGTTTTGCTGGAAGGAAATGCCTGTGCTTTCACTTCCAAAGACAGCCGTGGTAGTTCCAACTCCCGCTGCGTTCAATATTTCGAGACGTGCTTTTGTGGCCGGAGCGCCAATACCTACGTTGCCCTGCGACCAAAGCAGCGCAGGAAAGCCGGCCATAAATAACAGTAGATAATAGCGTTTCATATAAAATAATTTTGCGTTTGTTATGGTTGGTTAGTCTTTTCCTTTTTCTGCTTCAAAGCTTCCAGTCTCTTTTTCAATGTTTCTATTTTTTGCTGTTGTTCCTGTATCAGCTTAATGGCATACACGGCCAGGCCCTCATAATTCACTAAATGCATATCGGGGATGAGTTCACCGTGCGTAGTTTCTTGCTGGTGCATTACAAGACCCGGCAATACCTTTATCAGATCCTGGGCAATAAAACCCGCTTGTTGCGTAGGCTCCAATCCAGGTCTATCAATTAAATACTGTACCGGTTGTAATTGTGATAATTGGCTGCTTACATCGGGCAAAGGCACTATATCTGTTTTTAGCCGTTCATCGGACAACGCCGCGTAAGCGCCAGTTTGTGGATGATAAGCTCCGATAGCATTGGCGCCCTCGTTATAATAAAGGAGTTGGTATGATCCCGGCGCCAGGTTTGGTCCTACTTTCAATTGCCAGTTGTTGTAACTTCCATCTACAAGAACGAGTCCGCGGTTATTGAACTGTTTTAGTTGAAGGGCAAAAGAAGGGTTAATGCTGTTGATGCCAACTTTAACCAGGCTTGTAGCTGTGGCAAGTGCATTACCCATTATTACCTCACCCCCCGGCACATCATTGAGATATACGTAACTTCCGTTTTTTCCACCGCGGATATAGGTATCTTCTGCTGTATTGTAATTGATGTGTGATGCCCATGAGCTTCCCCTGAACACAGCCGTACCATTGCTACCTGTCCCCCGGCCCACGGAAAGCCTTACACCGGCTAGTGGAGCAACACCAATACCCACGCTACCATTCTTGGAAATCGTGATGGCCCTGGTGGTACTGTTAACCATATTATTAGAGGTTCCATATCCATACAAGTCGAAATACATATCGCCGGTAGCGGCATTGAGCGTTTGTGCAGCCGCATAACCATTTGCAATATACCGGCTGGCTATGCCATCGAAATATTGATTAAAGCCAATACAAGGATTACTGCGTTGTATGGAAATACCTTGCCCATCACCGCCAAATATGGCGACGGTATTGCTAGTCCCCGGAGCCTGAACCTCCAGCTTTCCTAGTGTGGGATTAGTTGTTCCGATTCCTACGTTTTGTGATCGTGACTGAATAATAACAGCCGTCAAAAATAAAGACACAAGAAAATATTTTTTCATAATTGCGTATCTTTTGGATAATAGATAGTTGATAAAGAGTGCGAGAGCAGTATAGCACAACCGGACTTCTGGGATACATCAAGCTGTTACACAGGATAAGAATTATCTAAAATAAAAGTAAATAACAGCTATCATTCCCCTTATTTAATTAACGGGCTGAAGTATTTCATTAACGGCTGTATTTTATGGATTAAGGGAAAAAAAGCCCTGTGCTTTATTATGGTGTTGATTACACTTTTTTAAAAAACCGGCATATTAATTTGACTAAGTACCAAGTGGAATTGCCTTGGGTAAGCGAAAGTTTTGAAAAGCGGCCGGATGAAATATCCTTCCGCGTCCTTTAAGATTTGCGTTGCTTTCTTTGAAATCAAAAAATTTGATCCGACGCCATGCCATGTAATTATTCCTGTATGAAGAAACCAGGCAAATTCTTAGCACTTTCTTTGCTTTCATTACACTCATATTTAACAACGTAAAACAACATCATGAAAAAATTATCAATGGCTGTCGCCATTTCCCTCGTAATGTTCTCAGCTTGCTCAGAAGGTAAAGTAGAAGCAGGAAATGTGCCCGAGGCTGCCAAATCTGCATTTGCCAGCAAATACCCAGGTGCCACCGGGGTGGAATGGAAGACAGAAACCTCCGACGGTAAAAAAGTGTGGGAAGCTAAATTCAAACAAAACGG
>JBDSWG010000005.1:0-6018 GCA_039926825.1 Ferruginibacter sp. | reverse complement strand
ACCGGGGACCTGGGCAAAACCAGCCTTATTGGAGGAACGAAAGTTTCCAAGAGTAATATTCGTATTGAAAGTTATGGTACAGTAGATGAATTAAATTCTCACATTGGTTTGGTTAAAGACTATGTAGAAGATGATGACAGTTGTAAAACATTAACTGAAATCCAGGACAGGTTATTTACTATAGGGTCTTCCCTGGCTTGTGACCCCGAAAAAGAAACCAAACTGGCCATTCCGGATTTACATGAAGAAGATATCTCCTTACTGGAAAAGGAGATGGATAGAATGGGCGAGGAACTACCGGTGATGAAATCTTTTATTTTACCAGGTGGAGATGTAGCCGTGTCAGCCATTCATATTGCCCGTTGCGTATGCCGGCGTACAGAAAGAATCTGTGTTCATATGCAGGAAGAAAAACTAGCCATAGAACCTTTAATTATAAAATACCTGAACCGGCTGAGTGATTATTTATTTGTGCTCGCCCGGTACATAGGGCATATGAAGCATATCAATGAAATTCCGTGGAAGCCCAGGGTATAACTTTTACTCTTCATTACTATCCGGTGTGAAAGCGCCTTCTTCCTGCGCAGGGTTTTTTTCATTATAACCTTTCTTCACTTCCTCCGTATCGGTTGTTTGTTTTTTCAGGTCGTGCACATTTTCAGGAGTTCCTTTTTCCTGCTCCGGCTTTTTATCTTCCATAAAATAGTAGTTTTGTTTGTTACAAGTTAACGCCTTCCCTGCTTTTTTGTTCTTTATTTTTTAAATCCCTTTTAATAAATTAATCACCTTTTGTATCGGGCAACTTTGTCCGTAATAATCGTATTGAATTTCCATTGGGCAAAGCTTGTAAGCATGATGCCAACGTAAAAGCCATTCTTTGTGGGAATGGCTTTTATTAAAAATCACTTTTTGTATCGGGGAGCAGATCCGATAGCTATCGGATGAACTGCCGTCCATGGCGGACATGATTTCCGATACTTTTGTATCGAGGAGCAGACTTGAACTGCCGACCTTCGGGTTATGAATCCGATGCTCTAACCAGCTGAGCTACCTCGACATCCATAGTTTCAAAATGAACGCATTTTAAAACGGGGTGCAAAAATAGATAAAATCAGCTTTACAGAAAATTTTCAATGAAATAATCCTGTAAAAGGTTATTGCATTTCTGTAAAATATTTATGGAAGTAAGGAATGGTTTCAATTCCCTTGTAAAAATTATCTATATTAAATTTTTCATTGGGACTGTGCAGGTTGTCACTATCAAGGCCAAAACCCATAAAAACAATCTTTATTCCCAGTTCTTTTTCAAATAAAGCACAGATGGGAATACTACCGCCCCCGCGTACGGGAATAGGAACCTTTCCAAAAGTAGTTTCCATAGCTTCAGATGCTGCCTGGTAGGCTTTACTGTCTATGGGCGTCATATATGGTTCGCCTCCATGGTGCAGCGTAGCTTTGAGGGTAATATAAGGTGGCGCTATAGATTCCAGCTGGCTGATGAGCAACTCTGTTATATGATCAGTTGTCTGGTTAGGCACAAGCCGGGCCGAAATTTTTGCAAAAGCTTTGGAAGGCAATACAGTCTTGGCTCCCTCACCGGTATATCCGCCCCAGATTCCGTTTACTTCAAGCGTAGGCCGTATACCTGTTCTCTCGTTTGTAGAATAACCCGTTTCTCCCCAAAGCTGCTTTACGCCCAGGTCAGATTTATATTCTTCTTCATCATAAGGCGCTTCTGCCATCATCTGGCGTTCTTCTTTACTGGATTCCACTACATCATCATAAAAACCCGGAATGGTTATATGATTGTTTTCATCATGCAAAGAAGCAATCATTTTTGCCAAAATGGTTATAGGATTCGCTACTGCGCCACCATATACCCCACTGTGCAGGTCACGGTTAGGCCCGGTTACTTCCACTTCAATATAACTTAAACCCCTTACACCAATGTCTATGCTTGGTGTTTCCAGGCTAATCATGGCGCTATCACTTATGAGAACACAATCTGCTTTGAGTAATTCTTTGTTGGCCGCAACAAATTTTCCCAGGTTGGGTGAGCCAATCTCTTCTTCACCTTCAATGCAAAATTTTATGTTATTCTCCAGTGTATTTGTTTTTACAAGTATTTCCAGCGCTTTCACATGCATATACATCTGGCCTTTATCATCACAACTTCCACGGGCATAAATTTTTCCATCTACAATTTTAGGGTCAAAGGGGTCGCTCTTCCAAAGGTCCAATGGTTCCGCAGGTTGCACATCATAATGGCCATAAACCAAAACGGTCGGCTTGGATGCGTCTATTATTTTTTCGGCATAAACAATAGGATGGCCTTCTGTTTCATAAATTTCTGCCTTATCCACACCGGCTTCTTCTAACCTTTTTTTCACTGCTTCGGCACATTTAAGCATATCTTTTTTGTGTTCCGATTTTGCACTTACACTGGGTATCCTCAGCAAGTCCAGCAGTTCTTCTAAAAACCTGTCTTTATTTTCTTCCTGGTATTTTTTCCAAGCCTCCATGTATGCAATTTTTAAAATGTAAAAAGTAAAAGTTTAATAACGAATATAGGGGATTTTTCATGCGTGATTTTATTATTCATTTATAGAATTTTTTTCCAAAATATATAACAAATTTTTTTTGAAAGTTCTCCGGGAAGCCATTATTTTTGCGGCACGATTGCTTGTCAATTTATCAGCCTTTGTTATGTTTTTTTTCAAGGAAAAAATTCATGGCAAAGGCTGAGTCAATTATGGTACTTATAGTTCCTTTTCTTAAACCGGCGCATTGCCTGGCAGCATTTTCTTTATTTTTCTCCAGGACCGTGTATAAAATTCTTTGTTGAATAACTGGGAATCATGAATGGCTTTGTAAGTAAAAAATAAACCTACGGGTGCCAGCACCATAACGGCCAGCCACATACCTACAAAAGGGGAGAGCAAACCTTCTTTCACAAATTTTTCCCCAAACATATTCAGCAGGTGAAAAATGAGAAAAAAGATAATCGCTACAACTAATGGCATGCCCATGCCGCCTTTTCTAATAATAGAACCAAGTGGGGCGCCAATAAAAAAAAGAACGAGGCAGGCCAGGGAAAAGGAAAATTTCCGGTGTAGTTCTAATTGGCTGAACCGAATATCTCTTTTGCGGGCATCCAATTCGTTTTGCCCGAATTCCGCGGTGTTCCGGAAGGTACTGGCCAAGGAAAATACACGGTCATAAAGAGCAAGCCGCAATGAATCTGTAATCCAGGGTTTATCCAGCGTATTTTTCGGAGGTTTATTTTTTGCCCAGGTGCTATCAGGCACATTTAAGAAGTGCAGGTAGATGCTTGCACTGGAACTAATATGTTGTTGTATTGAATCGTACACGACATTCAGCGAGTCAATATTACGGCTAAGGTTACCCGCAGTAAACATCCGCTGGTTGTTCTTGAAAATACTGTCGGGGGTTGTTTGTTTCTGCAACATACTCAGGTCCAGTAGTTTTTTAAAGGACCCAAATCCCAATCGTATAAATTCTGTAGTTGTATCATAAGGATTTCCTTTTTCCTGGTAGCGGTAACCGTTTACGAGGTTGAATTCAAGGAAGTTTTTATCTGCAGAAGTTTTCATGGTTCCCGTTTCTGCCACAATGATATTATCCTGTTGGGTATTGGTTTGTTCGTAAATGAGCACATTATGAATGGTACTACCATCAGGATCTTTCTTGGCAACTTTAATGGCATAATTAGGCACATACGTATAAAATATACCAGGCTTTAGATCAAAAGCTGGCTTCGTGTAGTAGATATCGTTATATAGCGAAATAAATTTTAGGTTGGCGTAAGGAATAACATTGTTTGCAAAAATAAAAGTGACACCACACAATACCAGCGTGATATAAATGAGGGGCCGCATAAACCGCAACAAGGAAATGCCGGCAGACTTGATGGCTATCAGTTCAAAACTTTCGCCCAGGTTACCGAAGGTCATGATGGAAGAAATGAGAATGGCAATGGGCATGGATAACGCCAGCAGAGACGCACTCGCATACCAGACAAATTCCCCTATAGTAAATAAATCCAGTCCTTTACCCACTAGGTCATCTATATACTTCCACAATGTCTGCATCATTAAGACAAACAAGGCAATAAAAAAAGTTGCAATAAAGGGCCCGAAAAAAGCTTTAATAATGAGTTTGTCCAGTTTTTTAATCATCTTCAGGTATATTTATCCCCGTGGATAACACTGCAAAAATAATCCTTTCTCCTGCTGATCTATTGATTATGCAGGATATCTCTGTGATAGACACCCGGCGCAGGATAAATGATGCCGTACAATCTTTATTTTCTAATTTGGCTGAAGATATATCACACGATATTAACCTTACAGGAAATTTACCATCCGTTTTGAACTTTGGTATTCCTAAAATTTCAAAAGGAGAAAATTACCTCGGCTATCCCTGGATAATGATGGATTACCCGGCCCTGTTTCATAAATCGGGGAGCCTGGCGCTCCGGAATATGTTTTGGTGGGGGCATCATTTTAGTGTAACCCTTCACGTAAGCGGGCAATTTAAAGACAAATACAAATCAAGGCTAATAGATAATCTTACTCATGATGGGAAGCCATTCAGAATAAGTATTGGGGATAAAGAGTGGGAGCACCATATGCAGGAAACAAACTATTCTGCTATGTCAACATTCAAGAAAGACAACCTGGAAAAAATATGGGAGGGTAAAAAGTTTATAAAAATTGCCAGAGATTTTCCGCTGCAAGACCTAAACAGTTTAATTACACAGTTACGAAAATCGAACAGGGAGATTTTAGAATTGTTGAAATGACTAACTGCCAATGCGGTGAAATAAGTCTTTCACCTGGTATTCCCAAAGTTGGCTCTGATCTTTAATTTCTTTTTTCTCAGCAAAGTCTTTAATAATAAGAATAGTCTGGTTGGTGACCTCAGATTTATCTATACAAAACTCGAAATATTCTTCTTTGGGAGCATGCGTCCAGTGAAACCGGATATATTTGTCTTCTTCTTTATCCAGCAAATCTGCAAAATCTTCCGTTCCATTCCAGCCAAAAGTAAAGACACCATCTCTTTCATCTACCTGGTCAGCAAACCATTCCTGGAGCCCTGCCGGCGTACTTAAAAAATCGTATAAAATGCCGGGGGAGCACCGTACAGGATATTCAAGCGTATAAAGTTGTTTCTTACTCATGTAACCGTATTTAAACCTTAAAATTTGGTTGGCTGCAATTATAATCAATAAATCCAATCCGCAAAATTTTATTTGTGAAACTGCGGTCCTAGTTTACTAATAATACCTGAATATGCTGTTTAACCGGCTGTTAACGCATAAATAATATTTTATTACATACGAAAATTTATTAAATTACGTTAGCTTTTAACATTATTTTAAATTCGTTAAATTTTTAATCCTTAAGAATTATAAAATCTAAATCTACCCTACATGAGCATGCGCCAGTTAAAAATCACGAAATCAATCACGAATCGTGAAAGCCAAAGCCTTGAAAAATACCTGCAGGAGATTGGAAAAGTGGATCTCATAACACCGGAAGAAGAGGTAAAACTGGCTGTGCTGATAAAAAAAGGTGACCAGGCTGCACTTGAAAGACTGACCAAAGCTAACTTACGTTTTGTGGTTTCCGTTGCGAAGCAATATCAAAACCAGGGACTTACCTTACCAGATTTAATTAATGAAGGAAACCTGGGCCTTATAAAGGCAGCCCAACGATTTGATGAAACACGTGGATTTAAATTTATCTCTTATGCTGTGTGGTGGATACGCCAGAGTATATTGCAGGCCCTGGCAGAACAATCCAGAATTGTGCGCCTGCCTCTCAATAAAGTCGGGCTTACAAATCGCATAAGCAAAGCCTACAGCCACCTGGAGCAGGAATATGAAAGAGAACCTACACCAGAAGAAATTGCTTTTTACCTGGATATTGAAACAGAAGAAGTAACAGCAACATTAAATATTGCTGCCCGCCATGTTAGCATGGATCAACC
>JBDSWG010000004.1:0-4685 GCA_039926825.1 Ferruginibacter sp. | reverse complement strand
TACAGCGATACCATTACGGCTGCACTCTACCAGCAACTTAACAATGCAGCCATATCACCCAATGCAATTTTAAATACTTTCGTGAATGCGGGTGTGACTAACCGTTATGGAGCTGAAATTACCTTGCAGCAATCCTTCGGAAAGCAATTTGATATAACACCATCCGTTGACCTTCAATACCGAACGGTGAAAGCCCGTATAAATAATCTTAACCTGGATAACCAGGGTTTTAACTGGAATGCCAACCTGACAATGAATTATCGCACAAATGCTAAACCTAAAACTCTTTTATATAACACCAGCATCCAGTTTAACGGTGAATATGAATCACCTACTGTCATTCCCCAGGGGCGGGAAATAGCGCAATACAATGCAGACCTTGCCCTGCGAAAAGATTTTTTGAAAGACAAAAAAGGAACACTCACATTCGCTGTTAATGATATTTTCAATACAAACAAGCGGGGCACTATTTACGATACGGAACGCTTTTACCAGGATAGCTACCGGCGCTGGAATGTGCGTAGCTACCGGCTGACCTTCAGTTATAAATTTGGTGACGCAAAGTTTAATTTTGGCCGGCGGAGTGGAGGCGGGCAAGGCGGCGGAGGAGATGAAGAAAAGTAGGAATAAAAATTCTTGTTTCCAATCCATTATTTTTACGCAAAAAATTACACATGCGCATATTTTTTTCAAGTATTTTATTGAATATTCTCTGTACTTATACTTTTGCTCAAAAGCCTGACATTGCCTTCATAAAAATAGTAAGCCCTGCCCGGGAAAATAATTCAGTAAAAACTTCAAAACAATTTATCACCGGATTAACGTGCCCGACTTGTACCTTATCCATAAATGGAACGGGGGTTACGGTTTACAATACAGGTGCGTTTGCTTATGAAGTAAACCTGGCCGAAGGGGATACAATGTTTAATGTATTGTCTAATGGAGCTAATGGTAAAGTGATATCCAAAAAAGTTACCTATGCATATCAAAAGCCTGCACCAGCCGTTCCCGTTAGTAAGGTAGCTATTGAAAGCATTGAGACATTTCCTGATGGAAATCTTTTATTACAACCCGGTGATGCCGTCAGCTTCAGGGTAAAAGCCTTACCCGGAAGTAAGCTCAGCATTATAGATGGTACGCCACTTTTTGAACAACAGACAACCGCCAGCAGCATAGCTGGCATTTACCAGGGAAGTTATGTAATGAAAGCCGGAGACAACCTTAACAAAACAAAGCCTGTCATAACACTCACATCACCGGATGGCTTTACCATAACATCTAATGCAAAGAATACGCTTACTCTTATGACTGCCGATATGCCGGATAAAGCGGTAACAAAAAGCAACATGGCCTATATGGATTATGGCCTTGGTGAAGACCGGTTAGGCGGCGCTAAAATTGGATACCTGGACCAAGGTGTGCAGGTAAACATCATTGGTAAAGTGAATGATGCATATAAAATTCGCCTGGCGCAAAACCGCACGGCATTTATCCCGGGGGAACACCTGGACTTGCTTCCGAAAGGTGCGATGACTACTAGTAACCTGACGGGGAGCTGGAAAGTATACGGCGATGAAACATATGATTATGTTACCGTAGGTATGCCGGCAAAACTGCCTTACCAAAGCAAGCAGTTATTATCGCCCAGTCGTTTGGTAATAGATGTCTTTGGTGCCGTGAGCAATACCAACTGGATTACACAGCTACAGAATACGAAGGAAGTTACTGATGTAGATTATGAACAAGTGTCAGATGATATTTTCAGAATTTATATTAACCTGAAACATGCGCAGCACTGGGGCCACCAGGTTTATTATAATGGAAATATACTGGTGATAAAAATCAAGCAGCAACCTGCGGTACTGGCCCTCAACAAAATGACGATTGCAGTAGATGCCGGGCATGGTGGCAGCAATGATGGCGCCACAGGCATTACAGGGGCACAGGAGAAAAGCCTGACGCTGGCGGTAGCTTTAAAACTAGAGCAAAGCCTGAAGGCAGAAGGTGTAAATGTGCAGATGACAAGGAACACAACCGGTAGTGTACAAAATGAACAACGCTTTGCAGATACCCGGAAGGCCTGGCCGGATTTGCTAATAAGCATTCACCTGAATTCTGCAGGCGATCCCCTGCGGGTACAGGGAACCAGTACGTACTATAATCATATTGTTTTTAAACCCCTGAGTGCGTTTATTCTTACCCGTATGCTGGAGCTTGGCCTGAAAGAATTTGGTAATATCGGAGCCTTTAATTTTATATTAAACCGCCCGACAGAATTTCCCAATGCCCTGGTGGAAACCGTTTTCATCAGTAACCCCGAAGATGAAAGCAAAATACTGGACCCGGTTTTTCAACAACAAATAGCCGACAAAATTGTGCTCGGAATAAAAGACTTCCTGGCCAACGCGGCGAAACCTTGATTATAAAATATTAAAGTAAAATATTATGGCAAATCTTATCGAAGAATTTAATGACTACCGTGAACGCATGAACGAAGTCATTTTAAGCAAGGAAAACCTGGTGATAAAGCGTCTCTGGAACCTGGATACCAATACTTATGCTGCCGGCGCACTGGATATGAAGACGAAAGAAATGCTGGGCCTTGTAGCCAGTATGGTATTGCGCTGCGATGATTGTATAAAGTATCATTTAGGCAAAGCCAAAGAAGAAAATGTGACTACGGAAGAATTGTATGAAGTATTTGCGGTAGCCAATATTGTAGGTGGAACCATTGTTATTCCCCACACCCGCCGGGCAGCAGAATACTGGGAAGCATTGCAGGAAGAAAAATAAATTAACTGCTCAGGTTGTCGTCTTCTGCCGCTTTTCTCAGGATAGTTTTTTCTTCTTCCGTAAGAAAATTATAACCCTTTTGTGTTATTTTATCCAGGATTTCATCTACCCGTTGCTGGGTAATGATGGCCGTTTTTTTGAAAGGTTTGCGGCCCCCTGTTTCATAAAAAACTTTTTCTTTGGCCGAAGTTTGTACGTTCTTTTTATTGGGGTTGAAGAGGTTCATAAGCCAGCTGTAAAACCGGTTCATCCATATACTCCCATCCTTCCCGTTCTTCATCAAAATAATAAACATGAAGCCCGCCAATGCGCCGCCTAAATGCGCCAGGCTATAAGCGGCACCCATACCGGCAATACCCGCCAGGTCAATGAAAATATAAACAGCCATTAGCACCCAAATGGGAATGCCACCCCTTATCATAGTAAAAAACCGATGGTTAGGTGCCAGGGCCGTAGTTGCCATAGCGATTGCAATCGTACCGGTATTTGCACCCAGTAAACTAGAAATACCTATGTTAGGTTGCAAAGGCGGAATAAGATAGTGCGCCGCAATAAATATGATTCCACCTACCACCCCGCCATAAATATAAATTGGAATAATTTTATCATTGCCACTCATTTGCTGCAGGATGTAACCAAAGGCCCAGAGCCAGATCATGTTAGTGAGAATACGGAAGACGTTATTGCCCGTATCGCTGAAAACGTACGTGAGCAGGGTCCAGGGTCGCTCACTCAACTGTGTGAGACTGGAGGGCAGGGCAAACCATTGTACAATTTTTTCATTGTATAAATTTTCCGGTTGCTGGTAAAAGAAAAATGCTACCTGCAATACCAGGAGAATGAGAAAGAAAATTACATTCAACGCAAAAAGGGCCGTAAGGGCATTACCATCCTGGCCCAGGGAAAACCTGGATTTTGGGTTTTTATATTCGCCATACCTGTCTAATTCTCCCATGATATGATACTAATTTAATAAAACCTGGTCTTATTTATTCGATTCCAGATGATAACCAATAATAAACCTACGGCTGCACCGCCGAGGTGAGCGAAATGCGCAATATTATCTCCCTGCACCTGGCCAATGCCCCCAAATAAATCCAGGGCAATGATGCCCATAATGGCATACTTGGCTTTAACCGGGAAAGGGATCGGCATGATAAAAAGCTTTGTATCGGGAAACAGGTAAGCATACGCTGCCAGGATACCCATGATGGCACCCGAGGCCCCAACGGTAGCGTTTACACGCAACATATTCTGATATTGGGAAAACTGATCTGCATCCAGTACCATATTATCAATGGCCCGGAAACTATAAGCATAAAACCCAAGCTGCGCCAGGCTTGCCGCAACGCCACAGATAAAATAAAATATAAGAAAACGTTTAGGCCCCCAAACCCTTTCTACCATGGTACCAAACATCCACAATGCCAGCATATTAAATGCAATGTGCAAAATGCCGGCATGCATAAACATACTCGTGATAATTTGGTAAGGCCGGAATTCTTCTGACCGGATGTGGTGCAGGGCAAAAAGATCATCTGCCCGGTTAAAGTCACCACTCCCTCCAAAAAGATTTTGAGCCAAAAAACAAAGCCCGTTTATGATGAGGAGATTTAATACAGCCGGTGTGGTGCGCTGAAAACTATTTCCGTAAGCCATGCGGCAAAGTTAGGTGTTAAAAAATATTATTTAAGGAGGAGAAGGGCGACGCATTCTATGTGATGGGTATGCGGAAACATATCTACCGGTTGAAGTTTTTCTACCCTGTATTTTTCTGAAAGCAACGCCAGGTCCCGGGCCTGGGTAGCCGTATTGCAACTGACATAGACAATTTTCGGTGCGGCTATATCCAGCAGTTTCAAAACAAGTTTTTCATGCATGCCCGCACGGGG
>JBDSWG010000003.1:0-7312 GCA_039926825.1 Ferruginibacter sp. | reverse complement strand
ACAGTGAAAGGCCGGGCCACCGAATGTATGAACAATATCACCCGATGGGTATCGTTGGAATTATATCAGCCTTCAACTTCCCGGTGGCCGTATGGAGCTGGAACAGTATGCTGGCATGGGTTTGCGGCAATGTCTGCATCTGGAAGCCCAGCGAAAAAACACCCTTGTGCGGGGTGGCCTGCCAGAAAATTTTACAGGAAGTATTTAAGAAAAATAGTGTACCCGAAGGCGTTAGTTGCCTCCTTACCGGCGACAGGGCTGCCGGCGAATGGCTGAGCAACGATAAAAGAATTTCACTGCTTTCTGCAACGGGCAGCACCCGCATGGGCAAAGCTGTAAGTGCTGCTGTCGGTGGCCGCCTGGGCCGCAGCCTGCTGGAACTGGGTGGTAATAATGCCATCATTATTACAGAAGAAGCAGATTTATCTATCGCTCTTACTGCCGCAGTTTTTGGTGCTGTAGGTACAGCCGGCCAGCGGTGTACCACTACACGACGGTTGATCATTCATGAGAAAATATATAATAAATTTAAAGACCTGTTAGTAAACGCCTATGGCCAGCTAAAAATCGGGAACCCGCTGGATGAAAAAAACCACGTGGGGCCGGTAATTGATAAAGATGCTGTGGCTATGTACCAGGAAGCAATAGAAAAATGCCGGGCCGAAGGCGGAAAATTTATTGTGGAAGGTGGAGTTCTCAAAGGGAAAAAATATGATAGCGGCTGTTATGTAAAACCATGTGTGGCAGAAGTGAAAAATAACTATGCTATTGTGCAGCACGAAACGTTTGCGCCCATCCTTTATATCATGAAATATAAAACACTCGATGAGGCTATTGCTTTGCAAAATGATGTGCCGCAAGGCCTCTCCTCTTCCATCATTACCCGAAACTTATTACAGGCAGAAAAATTCCTCTCCCATGCCGGCAGTGACTGTGGTATTGCCAATGTAAATATTGGCACCTCCGGTGCAGAAATAGGTGGAGCTTTTGGTGGAGAAAAAGAAACCGGCGGTGGCAGGGAAAGCGGCAGCGATGCCTGGAAAGTGTATATGCGCCGGCAAACCAATACCATTAATTATACGGATAAACTTCCGCTTGCACAGGGAATCCGTTTCGACCTATAATTTTTTCCTAATATAGTACCAACGGTACAGGCAATCCGCTATTTGCCGTTATTTTCGTAGTTCATAAAATTTTAAAATTCACATATGAAGAGCATCTTTAGCTTATTAGTTTCTCTCCTTATGCTCACCGGCATAAGCTATGCGCAGGAAAGCGCAAAAGTAGTAATTCCCAAAGACTGGCACCAACTGGATCCTTCCAGCGGTTATGATGGCATCAGCCTGGAAAAGGCATATAACCTTGCTAAATCAAAAAATTTAAAGAGTAAGCAGGTACTCGTAGCCGTTATTGACAGTGGTGTTGATACCCTGCACGAAGATTTGAAGCCTGTACTGTGGCATAATTCTAAAGAAATTCCGGGTAATGGAATTGATGATGATAAGAATGGTTATGTAGATGATTATTATGGCTGGAATTTTATTGGTGGTAAAGATGGACGCAATGTTAAGAAAGATAGTTATGAAGGTGCACGTGTTTATTATGCGTTGAAAGCCAAATGGGAAAATTACAATCCTGAAACAGCGAAGCTGAGCGAAGCACAACGCAAAGAATATGAGACTTACCTGAAGGCTAAGGAAAAAACAGTGGGTGATGCAAACCCGGAAGAAATAGCTTTCATCAAACAATTGCAGCCAAAATTATTGCGTGGTGATTCTGTTATCCGTAAAGAGATGGCAAAAGAGGAGTATAATGGCAATGACCTGATGAAATTTAATACGGAAAATGCCGATGCGAAAATGGTTAAAGGTTTCATCCTGAATATTTCCAAAGCTAATAACAGCTACGAAATTTCTAACCAGCAACTGATAGACGAAATTGGTGGCCAGGTAAGCAAGGCAGATGCTGCCAAATCTGCTCCTCCCGCATACCGGAAGGATATTGTAAAAGATGATGAAACAAATTTCAATGACCGATACTATGGTAATCCTGATGTAATGGCCAATACGCCTTTTCATGGCACGCACTGCACTGGTATAATTGGTGCAGCCCGTAATAATGGCAAGGGCATGAATGGTATTGCAGACAATGTAAAAATCATGATGGTACGTGCCGTGCCGGATGGTGATGAACATGATAAAGATATTGCCCTGGCTATCCGCTATGCGGTAGATAATGGTGCCAGGGTCATCAGTATGAGTTTTGGCAAAGATTTTTCTCCGGAAAAAGGTTGGGTAGATGAAGCATTCAAATATGCGGAACAAAAAGGCGTATTGCTTGTACATGCTGCCGGTAATGATGCAAAAAATGTAGACAGTGCAGATAATTATCCAAACCCAGTGTATGCGAATGGTAGTGGCCGTGCAAGTAATGTGATTACAGTGGGTGCCAGTGGAAATAAAGATAATGGCGGGCTAACAGCCTCTTTCAGCAATTATGGAAAACAGGAAGTGGATGTATTCGCACCCGGTGTTGGTATATATTCTACCATACCTGGCGGCAATACATATGGTAATGCCAGTGGTACTTCTATGGCTTGCCCGGTTGTAGCAGGTGTTGCGGCGCTCATCCTGGAATATTACCCCGACCTTACCCCGCAGCAAGTGAAAGAAGCCATTGAAAAATCTGCGCAGGCACCAAAAGATATGGTTAACCTGCCCGGTACAGATGAAAAAGTAAGCCTGGCTGATATTTCTAAAACAGGTGGTGTTATCAATGCTTATGAGGCTTTGAAATATGCAGGTACAATGAGCATGACGAAAGAAAAGAAAAAAGATAAACTACCCAAGTCAAAAATGAAAAAATCAAAAATGGGTTAAGCCATTTCAAAATAATAGTTTCAGCCGCTTCTCACAGAAGCGGCTTATTTTTGCCCAAAACTTTATCATGCCACAGGATATATCTTTTATTTCACCACCCTATTTTCTCAACTATATTAACCTCGTTCCGGATGATGATATCAATAAGGCCTACGAAACACAGCAGCAGGTTGTAGACAATTTTTTTGATGATATCCCGTCAGAAAAACATACTTATGCTTACGCTCCGGGGAAATGGGATTTGAAAACTTTATTGCAACATATAACCGATGCAGAGCGGGTATTTAATTACCGGGTACTTTCTATCAGCCGTGGAGAAAAACAAAACCTGAATGGGTTTTCAGAAAATGATTATGCAGAGGCCTCAGATGCGGCGAGTAAAAGCTGGGATATTCTTGTAAAAGAATTGAAAGCAGTGCGTATAGCCACGCGTTTACTTGTGGAAAACCTTACAATATCTCAACTGGAGGCAGTTGGGCAAAGCAACGGAAACCGTGTATCGGTAAAGGCATTGGCATTCATTATTCCAGGGCATTTATACCATCATATAAATATTATACAGGAAAGATATTTATAGGTCTGCTCTTTCTCATTTCTCTTGGATACTTATGGCCAGGTCACGCCCATAATACAGGGGAAACCTTAGATTTTGCGAACGCAAATTAATACCATGATTTTTGGAATTTATAAGCGAAAGGCAATAAAAAAACCGCCAAAAAAAGGCGGTTTTTTATTGATTATAAATTATGCCTAATTCGCATTTTCAATTTTAGCCACATTATTCTGCTGAATCATTTTGTTGGTAATCTTTACAGATTCATCAATATATATATCATTACTTACGGCCTTTAACCACAATTTGTTCCTGTCTACTTTTTCCTTCGCAAGATTGATTGCAGAAGTATCCACACCCAGGTTGCGAATCTTCATCGGTACCGGCAGTTTATAAAGTTCTTCAATATTTTTGTAAATATTTTTCAGATTTTGTTGATCCTGTTTGAACTGAACAATATTGAGCGAGTAGGCTTTGTCGTTATTCTTCTCCAGCCATTGCACATCTGTTTTTATTTTATTAAAAGTGGCACTTTTATTTACATCCTCATTAGCACTGCTGATTACTGCAGGTGTACTGAAGTTGCTCGTCCATGTCTGGTAAGAAGCTTTCTCAATCTCATCCCACTTCAGCGAATTAGGATTATCCTTCTCACGAAACTTGATGTACTCCAGGCGGTCCGGTAAAACAACATCCGGTACAACACCTTTTAATTGCGTAGCATCACCGTTTATCCGATAGAATTTTTGCAGGGTCAGTTTCACGGTACCCAGGTCATCCGTTTTTTTAGGAGTAAATAAAGCATTTTCACTTACCGGGTTCAGTGGGATATTCCGTTGTACTGTGCCTTTACCATACGTAGAGGTGCTTCCTATTACAATGCCTCTTTTATAATCCTGTATGGCTGCCGCGAAAATTTCAGATGCAGACGCACTCGTTTCGTCTACCAGTACCGTAAGCGGCCCATCATATTGTACGTTACGGTCACGGTCCCGTAAAATATTGGGCTTATCTTCCCTGCCTTTCACCTGGCAAATGGGCCCATCAGGAATGAAAAGACCGGCCATTTGTACAACATCGTAAAGAGAACCACCACCATTGCCTCGCAGATCCAATACAATTCCTTCCACTTTTTCTGCTTTCAATTTTTCCAGTTCGCGTGCAACATCCACTGCACAACGGGGCCCGTTTGGATTTTCGAAGTCAGCATAAAATTCGGGCAGGTATATATAACCTATTTTATGGGCCCCATTTATAATGGCAGATTTTACAAAAACATCTTCCAGTTTAATGTCTTCCCGGATGATGGAAATAACTTTTATGGTACCATCCATTCTCTTCACTGTTAGCCTCACTTCCGAACCTTTTGCACCACGGATGAGTTTTACGGCATCTGTAACGGCATAACCAGTTATGTCTACGGGTTCTGCTTTACCCTGGGCTACTTTTATAATTTCATCATTTTCTTTCAACTCACCGTTTTTCCAGGCGGGCGCACCGGTAACCAGGCTACCAATTTTTATTTTTCCATCTTCATCCTTTAACTGCGCACCAATTCCGAAAAATCCACCCCGCATGGTTTCATTAAACGAGCGGAGATCTATGGGTAAAAAATAGCTGGTATGTGGATCCATTACACCTGTAATGGCATTCATAAAAGTGCTGAAATTCTCATCATTCGTCTCCCGGGATTTCTTGGTAGCAAACCAGCGTTCCATTTGCTTTTTTACGGCATCGCGGGCTTCCTGCTCTAAAACTTTATCTGTTTTTACTTTGAAATCTTTTTTGTCTTTATTTTTCTCCCGCTCATTCTGCATAGCTACGTATTTGTCCAGGGTAAGATATTTCATTCTTAATCTCCAGGCTTCACGGCGTGCAGCTTCATTGGCAGGAAAATCCAGTTTATCGGCATCCAGTTGTAACGATTCATTCCCTGAAAATTCAAAGGGCTTATCTAAAAAATCTTTATAAAAAGAAGCCACTTCATTTTGTCTTTTCAGGTAAATATTATTTACAGCAAAAAAAGATTCCAGGTCGGCACCTTTCAGTTCATCATCAATAGCTGTACGATACTTCGCCAGGTTTTCTACGTCTGACTTTAATAAAACATTTTTATCATTGTCCAGGTCACCCAGGAATTTATCAAAAACAGTGGAGCTGAACTGGTCATCAATATTTTTGGGGCTGTAATGTCCTTCCCGCAATAACACATTCACGTTCCGCAAAATCTTTTCGTATTTCGATTTTGGATTTTCATTATTAATATCACCTTTTCCCTGGGACTGGAATGCAATGAACAAACCTGCCAGGAGAAGACACAAAACAACGGGAATAAATTTTTTACTCATAATGAATGATGCGATTTGGTGCATGCTGTAAAATTAACGTAATTGCTACGGTGCTATATGATTGTAAACGCCTGTTTTACAATAATGTTTTGTTAAACAGAAATTAGCGTATCATGTATCAGATGAGCGGTATTTTGATTAAAAATAACTCCCGCACGAAGCGGGAGTTTAATATCGGGTAACCAATGGGGCTCGAACCCACGACCCTCAGAATCACAATCTGATGCTCTAACCAACTGAGCTATGGCTACCATTTTTTGTGGCGGGGTGCAAAAATATTAAAAATACTCCCCGCGGCAAAAAATTAGTTTATTCCCTTCGTAAAAATACGAAGTTTTGTTAGGCACTCGTTAACCGCATGCCGTTATTGGAATTATAAACTCTTTATGTGTGTATTATGGGTGAGAAATAATATCTTTCCAAACCGTATGAAAACTACTCAACTGCTATGAGGGTGACTATACTATGTATTATGGCGGCCATTTACTTGGCCTGGCCAAATTATGCTTTAGGGCAGGTAAACCCTGATCTTGAAGCACTTCCTGCTGCCGTAAAGAAAGTTGATTTAACCGGTCATTTTTTTGGAAAAGTTATAGACGCAGTGACTGGCAAAGGTATTGAAAGTGCTACAATACAATTGCTCCATGTAAACGACACGGTTATTAAAAATATTGCAGCATCCCTTTTAGCAACAGTAATAACCAATCGGCAGGGAGAATTTAATATTGAAAGCATTCCCGTTTTAATCACTTACCAGTTAAGAATATATAGCCTGGGATATGCACCGTACAGACATATCATTTCATTTAAATCTGGTTTTATTTCCCTGGAAAATGGCCTGGAAGAACCGGAAGCAGATGCGCATTTTAAAGATTTAGGCAATATCAAAATTTTCGCAGATAGCAGCCAGTTAGATAACATTACTTTAAATGCAGACCGGCCGCTTTATGAGATAAAATTTGACCGGAAGATTTACAATGTAGAAAAAGATTTGTCCGTAACAGGTGGAACGGCTGCAGATGTTTTAAAAAATATTCCATCAGTATCCGTAGATGGCAATGGGAACCCAACACTCCGGAATGCCAGCCCGCAAATATTTATAGATGGGCGGCCAACAACGCTTTCCCTGGACCAGGTGCCTGCAGACCAGGTAGCAAGTGTAGAGATTATGACGAATCCTTCTGCACGGTATGATGCTGATGTTGGCGGAGGCATTATTAATATTATCCTCAAAAAAAATCGCAAGCCCGGTTATAATGGCAGCGTGAGAGCGAGTATAGATAAAAGAGGTATGCCCGGCGTAGGTGGAGATATTAATATGCGACAGGGTAAAGTAAATCTATTTGCTTCCGGGTATGGGGGATATCGCAAAAGCCTGGCAGAAGCTACGACAACAAGACGGGACTCTATCAAAGATAAAATTGCTTTTCTCACGCAAAATAATGCGCCCCAAACCCAGGGCACAATCGTGTATGGCCGGGCGGGAATGGATTATTTTGCTGACAACCGAAACACCTTTTCTCTCACAGGCA
>JBDSWG010000002.1:0-16182 GCA_039926825.1 Ferruginibacter sp. | reverse complement strand
GTGTGTACCAACGCCTTTGGAATGGGTATAGACAAACCAGACGTAAAGACAATTGTGCATTTTGACGTGCCCGATTGCCTGGAAAATTATTACCAGGAGGCCGGCAGAGCAGGACGAAATGGAGAAAAAGCTTATGCAGTGCTGTTATTTGAAGAAGCTGAATTGAATGCGGCTTTGATGCAGATACCAATAAAATTTCCTGATGCGGGTGCTGTAAAACAAATATATACGCACCTCATGAATTATTTGCAGGTGCCTGCCGGCAGCGGGGAAATGCAAACTTTCGACCTTGACTTATCAATTTTTGCCCAGCGATTTAACCTGAATATTATCTCTGCCATGTATGGCCTGGAAGCTTTGGCACTGGGCGGTTTAATAACATTGGATGATGCATATTTCAAACCATCAACACTTACATTTTCCTGCACCAAAGATGATCTCCGGGCTTTTGAAGAAACCCATCCTCAATTTGTTTACCTGCTGAAAGGCCTCTTAAGAACTTATGAAGGCATTTTCGATTATGCCTGTACGATATATGAAGGGTTACTGGCCAATTTTCTCAAAACACCTGTGAATGATATCCGTCAAAATTTATTTCAGTTGCATGCATATAAGATCATTGAATATAAACCAGCTACAGACAAGCCCCAGGTTCAACTTTTACTAAACCGGATGTACCACGATGATTTTAAAATAGACCAGGATAGCATAAGCAAAAGGAGGGAACGGGCAAAAGAAAGATTGGAAGAAATGCATCATTATATTCATTTGTCATCCGAATGCCGCAGCCGTTTTATCGGTGGCTATTTTGGTGATGGTGAAATGTTGAACTGCGGCGTATGTGATAACTGCCTGAGGCGAAAAAAAAGTTCTTTTCTTAAAAAAGATATGCAGAAATACAGAAACCAAATTATAACCCTTTTGGAAAAGCTTGATGGCAAAAGTATTCAATTAGAAAATTTACGCAATGGAATACCAGATGAACCATTTATGCAAGTAATTGATTACCTCACAGAAGAAGAAATTATCGGATATAATAAAGATGGTGAGGTGGAGGTAAAAAAAAAGGGACCAAGATAGAAATCTAGTCCCGCTTTAAAATCCAATATCCTATGAAAAACCGAAACGAAGATAAAGAGCTTTATTTTAATAAACAAGTTTTTAAGAAAGTTTTTGTAGAATATATACTACGTCAGGCTGTCTGGTATTATCATAGATAAATGAAAAATTATTTATAAATAGTTGTAAATAAAATAATTACATAAATTAAATAAGATGTAAATTTTACACAACGCTGTCATGAAAAATTTTGACGTAGTAATTTTTCTATAGGTGATAAAAGCTGAAAAGACGGAAAAATAAATTTAGAATAGTGATTTTTTTCGGGTGGTTCTGCCCCCCAAACCAAGGCTACCGAGAATTGATCTTACGATGCTGTTACCGGCAGTACGAAGCATACTTTTCACAATGGTATTATTAGCTACCTGCTCCAGCATAGACTCATCTCCAGGTACTTTTTTCGCGGTTTTGCCCGCTGGCGGTGTGGCGGCAGCATTTTCCAGTTTTTCATTTAATATCTCATATGCGCTGTGGGAATCTATTTCTACTGCATATTTACTCACCAGGCGGCTATGACCATTAATACTATCTATTTCCTGCGGGGTAAGAATATCCATCCTGCTCCGTGGGCTGCAAAGCATAGTGTGAGCCAGGGCGGTAGGAATACCTTTGTCATTAAGCATGGTTACTAATGCTTCTCCTATACCTAACTGCGTGATAAGATCCTCCGTTTTGTAATAAGTGGTTTCGGGGTAATTTTCTGCCGTCTGCTTTATCATCTTCCTGTCTGCAGCAGTAAATGCCCGCAGGGCGTGCTGAATTTTCAGCCCCAGTTGTGCCAGAACCGGTGCCGGAATATCCATCGGGTTCTGTGTGCTGAAAAATATCCCGATGCCTTTAGAACGTATCAGTTTTATGATCGTTTCTATTTGTTGTAAAAGAGCGGAGCCGGCCTCCTGGAAAATAAGATGGGCCTCATCTATAAAAATGACCAGCTTAGGTTTATCCAGGTCACCTTCTTCCTGGCTCACAGCATATAGTTCTGATAAAATCTGCAGCATAAATGTGGAAAACAATTTGGGCCTGTCCTGCAGGTCACTCACTCTTAAAATGTTTATCATACCGCGCCCATCGGAATTTATCTTCATCAGGTCATCTACTTCGAAGCTCTTTTCCCCAAAAAAAACATCTGCACCCTGCTGCTGCAATTCTATCACTTTTCTTAATATCGTTCCGGTAGAAGTAGTGGAAATTTTCCCATAAAGTTTTTCAATTTCTGTTTTTCCTTCATCAGAAACATATTGCAACATTTTTATAAAATCCGGGAGGTTAAGCAGTGGGAGTTTATTATCATCACTGTATTTAAAAATCAAAGATACCAGGCCACCCTGGGTATCATTTAACCCCAGAATTTTACTTAGCAATACTGGACCAAATTCACTTACAGTTGCTTTTAGCTTTACGCCATCTTTTCCATTGAGAGACAGAAATTCAACAGGAAAAGCCTGGGGCTTATATTCTAAATTTAAGAGTGCATACCGTTCTTCCAGTTTGGGGTTCATAGCACCAGCTGCAGCCAGGCCGCTCAGGTCACCCTTTATATCCAGCAAAAGTACCGGCACACTGTTGTCACTCAGCATTTCGCTCATCACCTGCAACGTTTTCGTCTTCCCGGTACCGGTGGCCCCGGCTATAAGGCCATGCCTGTTAAGCGTTTTAAAAGGAAGTAAAATTTTTGCCTCGCTCAGCACTTCACCATCCAACATAGCTGCGCCTATTTGTATACTTTCCCCTTTGAAAGCATAACTCTTATTTATGTCATCGATAAAATCCTGCTTACCCGCCATCAGTTTAAATTTTCTGAAATTTAGTGATAAGTTTTCAACTAAAGTTGAGAGAGACTCTAATAAATATTTAAAAAGGAATTCAGCGTATTGAAAAGAACTTACGGGTGGCTTTTATTCCATTTTGGAAAAGTGTTTCCTTTACTTCCGGAGAAATCTTACGAATCCTTGGACCGATAGCACCGTCACTTATAGATATTGTTCTTTGCCAGTCCGCCGGGGAAAGTGTCTGCCGGTTAAGGTTTTCTAAAATGATATTGTAAAAAGCACCCAGGAAACTTTTAAAATTTTCTACCGGGTATACAGCTAATCCTGCTGCATTTCTATCCGCTTCAATTTGCTCCTGCCTGTCTATTCTAAAACCCACTGTATTTGGATTAACCGTAAAAACATTAATCCCGGTAAGGCCCATATATCGGCTGCTATCAAAAATGTTTATAGGAAAGTTAGCCACTACCCCACCATCAATCATACAATCCAGCCCGGCCTTATTGGCAGGGTGTAATATTCTTTGTCCCTGGGCATTAATAAACACTGCCTCAAAATAAAACGGGATACTCATAGAAATTCTTACTGCTGTTAGAACCTCCATATCAGGATAATTCTCGAATGAAAATACCCGTTTTGATTGGGTGTTCAGGCAGGTGCCAGTCACATATAAATCCTTAAACCCTTTGGTCTTTAAGGCGCTGAAAGTAACTTTTGAATCTCCAGTTTTATATGCAATAATTTTTGCTAACCAATTTTCAAACTTTTTTCCCCGGTACCAGCCATAGAATTTTTTCATTCTTGAGGCACCATCAAAAAAAATAATATTACCATCATTAAATTTTTTGAAGGGCGTTGCCTGGATGATGGTCTCCATTTCTTTAGACGAATATCCAAGCGCTAACAATAAGGCGGATATGGCACCTGCGGAAGTGCCGCCAAAACGTTTTACAGTGGAAAGCCTGTTACTATTTTCAAGCACTTTTATGGCACCGGGATAGGCAATTCCTCTTATACCTGCACCTTCAAAAACTATATTTTGAATAGTTGCTTGTGCAAAAGAAGGCTCTGCGATGAATATTGTATTGAGAATAAATGCAGAAAATACTAAAACTAAATTATATCGTGTGAAGCTGGCGGCCACCCTGTAAATATCAATACGCCATAGTCTTAAAGTGTGAAAACCTCTTGCTTGATATTTTACTTTACCAACCGGCATTAGCTCACTTTCTTAATCACAAGGAGTATTTGTTTTTCATTCTCATCAGAATTAATGAATTTAGAATTTATAGTAATGACACTTTCTTCCCCTTTTGTTGTGGTAAATGAGAATTGTTCATTCCGGATAGGATCTTTTCTTATAATCATGTCCAGGAGTTTTTTACGTATTTCCTGTTTGCGCCAGAAGGCATTATCGGTACGGGACAAACGCTGGTTGTCCAGGGGATGAATACGAAGTTCAAAAATTTCTTTAAACGCTTTATTACATTTAATAATTTTCAATTCACTATCCAGGATTAGCAAGGCGGTATCTTTAATACTATCAAAAATGGTATCGATAAATTCTGTACTGTTTAATAGAAATTTTTCCAGTTGTTTTTGTGCATCAATATTCTGAATGATTTTTACAAGGTATGTTTCTCCTTTTTCATTTTCTACTTTAAGGGATTCGCCCATAACATAGGTACTGATTCCATTTTTCTGTAACATGTAATTATTGTCAGATTTGAATCCCAGCCTCATGGTGAGTTCAACTTCTGTCTCTGGCTTTTTTAACTTCCTGTCCTGCGCCGTAAACAATATTTTGAAATGTTTTCCTTTGAGTTCTGATTTATTATACCCAAAGCAAGCTACAAACCCCTGGTTCACTTCCTGGATTATTCCACGTGTATTCATTATAATAATACAATTTTCCCGGGCATTAGTAAAAATGTGGGCAAAGAAGCCGGAATATTCTATTGGTTTTTTCAAGTTCTACTGAGTTTTGGTCGGGGAATAATATCAACGAAAGTAAACTTCCTGCAAGAATTTTGCTTTAAAACTTTACTGGAATAAATATTGAACTTATATATCAAAAATAAGAATTATGAAAAATCTAAACGAATTGAGAGTAGCTATACTGTCAGATAATGGTTTTGAAGAAATAGAACTTACCAGTCCTAAAAAAGCCCTGGAAGAAGCAGGTGCTAAAATTTTTATAGTGTCTTTGCAAAAAATTATCAAAGGATGGGATACGGATCACTGGAGTATTGAATTACCAGTAGACATAAATCTTGAAGATGCAAATCCTGAAAATTTTGATGCCCTGGTGATTCCCGGGGGTGTTATAAACCCCGACAAAATGCGCAGGGAGAAAGCTTATGTCAATTTTGCCCAGCATTTCCTGGAAACCGGGAAGCCGATTGCTGCCATTTGTCACGGGCCGCAGTTACTTATTGAAACAGGCATGCTCAGTGGTAAAGAAATGACCTCTTTTCCTTCAATTAAAACTGACCTTATAAATGCCGGCGTGCAATGGGAAGATAAAGAAGTAGTAGTAGATAATGGTTTAGTGACAAGCCGGAGCCCCGAAGATTTGCCTGCTTTCAATAATAAAATGCTCGAGGAATTTGCCGAAGGAAAGCATATGACAACCAATGCCTTTCAACACCCTGCAACCAATTAGTTTTCACATTAAATTTAAATATCATGGCTATATATTGTATGGCCGCATTTATAAAAGTTTAGAAAACAATGCATGAACATGTGGTTGTCTTAGGCTACCGTAAAAAGAAAAAAGTACCTGCTAAGAAATTATCTTCTTGAAGTAACATTACAAAAAAAAGGGGCCTCACAGTCCCTTTGTATTTGGCCTCGTTTAAGTATTAGTCCGTATCTGCCTGGCTGTAAGCATTGTTTTCTTCATCTTCTTCACCAATAGCCTCATTTGCATCATCTGCTTCCGCACCGGGCACATCAAGATCTTCGCCCGTAAGGTCATCGCTATCTTCATTTAAGGGTGTACCGTCAAAATCTGTATCATCCAATTCTGAACGTTCCAGGTTTTTATCATCCTGGGATTCGTCTCCCGTATTGTCTAACAATTCTTTTTCCAATGGCGTTATATCTTCTTCATTTTCCCTGTCATCGAGCAGTGCATTATTATTTTCCTGTATCATGTGTATAAATTTAAATGATGAATATCTTTGAACATTCAAAGGTTATGCCCTAATCAACATTCAAGAATAATTATGAAGTTTTATTTACCAATGCTAGCAGTTATAATTTCAGGCATCGTATCCTGCCAGTCTGAAACAAGTAAACCTGTAGCTTCGGCAGTAACCGTTAAAGATTCACTGCCGATCTCTCCAGATATTTCCGGTTGCTATCGCATGATCATTGAACAAGACACGGCATCTATGCAAATTACCCAACAAGGAGATTCTGTTTCCGGCAACCTATCTTATTATCCTTACGAAAAAGACAGGAACGTAGGCGGGTTCAGGGGCACCAGGAAATCTAACATTATTGATGTATGGTATACCTTTCAATCCGAAGGAAAAACAAGCACGCGGCAATCCAGTTTTAAAATTATAGGAAATACACTGGCAGAAGGTTATGGAGATGTGACAATGGAAAGTGATACCATAATTTTTAAATACCCGACGGCCAACTTGAATTACGAAGACAAACATCCCTTTACCAAAATCACCTGTCCATGAACCGGATAAGTTTAATAATAATCCTTTTTGTATTTGCCGGTATGTCTGCCTGTTCCAGGGGGCCATATTATGCTACGAATAAGCAATACCGTGAGCAAGCAAAGAAACTCGCTTCAGATATAAGCGCCACCCCGGTTATCAATTTTACTGCAGATTCCCTAAAAATGGCAGATTGGGTAGGGACAGTGAATTTTGGAATTCGTAAACCCAACTTTGTAATTATTCATCATACGGCTCAAAAAACCTGCGAACAAACGTTGAAGACTTTTACCATGACAAAGACCCAGGTGAGTGCACACTACGTCATTTGTAAAGATGGCACAGTCTACCACATGCTGAATGATTACCTGAGGGCCTGGCACGCGGGCACCGGCAAATGGGGAAACCTGACCGATGTAAACTCTGCCTCAATCGGAATCGAAATAGATAATGATGGAACGCAAAATTTTACTGAAGCCCAGCTAAATAGCCTCATGGGCCTGCTGTCTGTGTTGAAAAAATCGTATGGTATCCCGGCTGCTAATTTCATTGGGCATAGTGATATTGCACCTGTGAGAAAAGTAGACCCCAATGTGACTTTCCCCTGGAACAGGCTGGCAGAAAAAGGTTATGGCTTATGGTATGGAGATACAACTCAATTAATTGTTCCTGTAAATTTTGATTCTCGTGTAGCCCTAAAGGTTATAGGATATGACATTTCTAACCTGCCGGCCGCCACCGCAGCCTTTCGCCGTCATTTTTTACAACAGGAAAATACCGGTGAACTCCGGGATGATGAAAAGAAAATTCTCTTTGCCCTGTTCCAAAAAAGCCTTTAAGGTTTAGGTTTAAAATATTTTCCAACAACAGGTAACCCGGCTAGTTCCGGTTGTTCTGCCCGGCTTATTATCCAGGCAAACAACAGGAAGAGAAAGGCACCGCTAGCCACAGAAAAAACCAGGGAATGATTTACAAAAGATACCAGGGCATAATGCACTCCATATAAACCGATAACCATTCCAATATACATAGATAAGCGGCCCACCGGGTAAGGTACCGGGTAATGCTTCTGGCCGAAATAATAACTGCACCACATCATGAAAAAATAGCAGCAAAAAGTAGCCAAAGCTGCACCGGCATAATGCAAAACGGGTATAAGTAAGATATTAAGTGCAATGGTAATGATGGCCCCGCCAATAGTAATAAAGGCACCATATAAATTTTTATTTGTGAGCTTATACCAAACACTCAGGTTATAATAAATACCCAGGAAAATATTTCCCAGTGCCAGCAAGGGCACTACCTCCAGGCCTTCTGCCCAACGGGGATTTGCAAAATGCGTAAATATCCACCGAAAGACATCGAGAAAAACGCCAATGCCCAGCAGCATAAAACAGCAGGCAATAACGAAAAATTTCATCACCCTGGCGTATACAAGGCGGGCATTATCTTCTTTGCTTTGATTGAAGAAAAATGGCTCAGCAGCCATGCGGAACGCCTGTATCATTATGGTGATGAGTAGGGCCAAGCGAAAAATATTTGCAAAGATGCCAAGTTCATGATCTGCCTGCTCGTGAGGAAGATCTACAACGTGCCGGTAAATAAGCCGGCTAAGCACATCATTTACCATACCCCCCAGCCCAACAATTACCAGGGGTGCGCTGTACCTCATTACTTTTTTCCAGAGGGCAGTGTCAAAGCGGAATTGTATCTGCTTCATTTCGCCGGACAATAACAGCAGCGTAAGTAAACTACCGCAAATATTACCGATGAGGTAATAGCCCAGGCCAATATCAGGATTATAAATATACTGTATCCACCCATTAGGTTTAGCCGCAGCCATGCCCGGTGCAACTCCGAGAAAAAAAATGACGATACTAAGATTCAGTATGATGCCGGCGACCCGCACATAAGCATATTTTTTAGGCCGGTTTTCCTGCCTCAGTCGGGCAAAGGGAAGAGTATTTAAATTGTCAATGGCTATAATGAATATCATCCATGTAAGGTATTGCGGATGCCCTTCCAAGTCTGCCGCCCCGGCTATCGTAGAACGAAAAAGAAAAAGTAAAAGGGTAAAAAATATGGTACTGAAAAATAAAGAAATGGATAAGGTACTGTAAAGTTTGCGCTGGTCCTGGTCCTGGGAAAAACGGAAGTAAGCCGTTTCCATTCCGTAAGCATATAAGACATTTAGAAAAGGAATGAGGGTGTACACCTGTACCAGGTCTGCAGTTTTAGAAGGCATGGCAATGAAAAAAGGCAACGCCATATTCATCAGGTAACCCAGGAAACGGCTGGCAATGGTGGGCAACCCATACCATAAAGTCTGGCCGGCCAATTTTTTAATACTGCTCAATTCTTATTTTTAAAAAGCAAAATTAGATGAATCATGCTATAATACTTCGAAACCCGGATTGCTGAAAGCCCGCCTTTGCCAGGTACAATAGTTTTCCATTAAATGTATTTTGATTTAAATGGCAGGCAAGTTTAGGAGTAGCCCCATGGTGAAATATACTGGTTAAACTGCCGATACCAAGATGCATACAAACAGAATATTTTATTAGCAGGAAATTTTTTATAAAATTTTACCAGGCTTTTGCCTGGTTTTTTTCACCTCTGCATTTCGTTTTTTCGTCGTAATCCGGTTTTCAATGGAAGCTTTGGATGGCCGTGTAGCTTTTCTTGCTTTAGGAATTTTCAAAGCCTCATGAACCAGTTTATTCATTTTCTTCAGTACAATGGCTTTATTAGCCAGTTGCGTTCTTTCTTCCTGGCTTTTCACCTGCAATAAACCTTCAGCATTTATGCGGGCTGCCAGTTTGGAGATGATTAATTCCTTTTGTTCTGATGTAAAAAGGGCTGAGTCTGCGGGATTCCAATAACCTTCAACCATAGTTTCCACCTTGTTTACATTCTGGCCACCTTTTCCTCCACTACGGGCTGTTTTGTACTTAATTTCAGAAGAAATGTTTTGCATGGCAGTATCAAAATTACTGATTAAATGAACGAAATTGCAGTCAGTGCTTACCGCCAGTAATTTCGTAAAGCCGAAAAAATTACTGATTTTTGCATGAAACCACAGACCGGAACCATGAAGGGCATTTATCACTCCTTACAATATCAAAAACAGCAGGGCAAAAAGTCATTTGCAGTTCTGATTGACCCCGACAAGGTCAACGATGAGAATATGGAATCACTTATTAACCTGGCTTGCCGGGCTAAGGTTGATTATTTCCTCGTAGGCGGCAGCCTCGTTATTTCAAATTACCTGGATGAATGTGTGCAGTTTATAAAAAAGAACTGCGATATACCCGTCATACTTTTTCCTGGTAGCCCCAACCAGGTAAGCAAATATGCTGACGCGTTATTATATCTCTCCCTCATCAGCGGGCGAAACCCGGAGTTATTAATAGGGCAACACGTTGTTTCTGCCCCGGTGGTAAAAAACAGTGGGCTGGAAATTATGCCGACCGGTTATATGGTCATTGATGGCGGAGCGCCAACTACCGTTTCTTACATCAGCAACGCTACGCCCTTACCTTCTGATAAAAATGAAATTGCCATGTGTACTGCCATGGCAGGCGAAATGCTGGGCATGAAACTTATTTACATGGATGCTGGCAGCGGGGCACACCGGGCCATTTCAGAAAGTATGATTCAAAAAGTTTCTTCCTGCATTGATGTACCGCTGATTGTTGGAGGGGGCATAAAAGATCCTGAAAAAGCCTACCTAAATTGTAAGGCCGGTGCAGATGTTATTGTGGTGGGCAATGCCATAGAAAAAGATGTTTCTCTTATCCAGGAAATGGCAGATGCCGTTCACAGCGTGGCCATAAAAGTGTAATCCTTACAGGCTCATCATTTCTTTAAACTTTACAGCCTGGCGGCGGCTGACTTCTATTTTTTCCCCACCTTTCAGATCCAGCAGTAGACCGCCATTGAAGTATGGTTCTACTTTTTCTATCATCCTCATATTAACAATATGCTTGCGGTTGGCACGAAAAAAAGCTTTTTCGTCCAGCCTTTCTTCCAGCGCATTAAGAGATTTAAGAATCAAAGGTTTGTTGGTGCCAAAAAACACTTTTGCATAATTTCCTACACTTTCAAATAAGCGGACGTCAGATAACTTTACGAACCAGCAGCGTTCTCCATCTTTCACAAAAACCTGGTCATTTTCTGTGAGCATTCCACGGTTAATGCCCGCAAGTGAAGCGGCCAGTTCTTTTTCCTCGGCCACCCTCAGTTTATGCAGGGCATCTGCGAGTCTCTTTGGCTCTACGGGTTTCATCAAATAATCCAGGGCATTTACTTCAAATGCTTTCAAGGCAAATTCATCATATGCAGTAGTGAAGATTACATGCGGCGCTTTGTCCAGTTCTGTAAGCATATCGAAACCCGTTTTGCCGGGCATCTGTATATCCAGGAAAATCAGATCCGGCGAAAGATTTTCTATGGCTTCTATGCCCTCATCTGCATTTGCAGCTTCTCCAATAACTTCTACTTCAGGAAATTCCTGCAATAATTTTTTCAATTCATTGCGGGCAAGGCGCTCATCATCTATTATTATGGCTTTATGCATACCAAATTTATTTTTAATAATTATGCTTCACAAGGCATGGTAATGTTTGATTGAACGTAACCCTCTTCTCCATTACGGATATCAAACCGGGCTTTACCTTGGTACAAAAGGTTTAACCTGTCCTGCGTACTTTGAATACCAAAACCATTTATCCTCACGCTTGCATTTCCATTTAACTCTCCGGAATTAATTACAGATAAAATGTGTTCCCTATTTTTCAGCCGGGAAATAATCTTTACCACACCTCCCTGTTTACGTTTGCTTATACCATGCTTAATCGCATTCTCAACAAGCGTCTGAAGCATCATAGGGGGAATGGGAAGGGTTAATGTATCTTCTTCAATTTCCAGTTGTATGCTCAGTCTTTCCTCGAAGCGCATTTGTTCCAGCGCCAGGTAATCATTTACGATATCCAATTCCTGTTGCAGCGGCACCGTCTCCAGTTTTTCTGCCTGCATACTGCTGCGCAGGATGTTGCTCAATTCGGTAATAGCCTGCCGGGCCCGGCTGGGATTTTCGTCTACGAGTGCCCGTATGCTATTCAGGGCATTAAAAATAAAATGAGGGTTGATGTGGGATTTTATAGTTTTAAGTTCCAGTGATTTCACCATAGCTTCCAGCCGCAATGTATCCAGCTCCTGCTGCCGGTTTCTTTCTACATAATGATAGAGATAATAAAACATGTTCCAGATGAGAATGATGAACATGGCATTAAAACTGCTCAGGAAGATACGTTCAGATTTGGAATATTTCTGCAGGCGCTCAGGGTTATATTTCATAATATAATCTGCCCCTTCTGATAGCACGCCAAATAAAATAGAAAATAATATTGTAAGCCCGATAAAGTAAAAAATCTGCACATTAACAGGTTTCTGCAAAACCTTGAGACTATGAATATTTATCCGCATGATATGCGTAATTAGTAAACCCAGCAGGCAGGTGACCACCAGGCTTGAATAATACGCCGGTGTTGGTTTGCCAAAAGTGCCCACAAAAAAAACGCTTACCGCAATATTGGCTGACCAGCCAATAATCTGGCACCACCAATATTTTGAGATTCTCTTCATAATTTTTACAAAATTAATTTTTCATAGCACCCGAAATTAATGGTAAATGATTAATGGCATCATCCTGTTGTAAGAGGCATTAACATAAGCCCTACAAGGGATGGAATATATTATTATTTTTCTGATTTAAAATATTCCCGGGTTGTAGTAGAAATGAGGTTTTTCAGGCAGCACAAAACAATTTAGCTTTACAAATTAGTAAATAATCTCAAATATGAGTAATGTGAACCTGGATGCAACGCCAGACCGGCAGACACCAGCGGATAAAGAATTTGAAAACAATATCCGGCCAACCGATTTAGCAGAATTTGCCGGGCAGCAACAGACCATTGACAATCTCCGGATATTTATAAAGGCCGCCAAAATGCGGGGCGAAGCCCTGGATCATATATTATTTCACGGCCCTCCCGGCCTGGGCAAAACTACTTTAAGCCGCATTGCAGCCAATGAGTTAGGCGTGAATATTAAAGAAACCAGTGGGCCTGTTATAGAAAAACCCGGCGACCTGGCGGGCTTACTTACAAACCTGGAAGCGCATGATGTATTGTTTATAGATGAAATTCACCGCCTCAGTACAGTTGTGGAAGAATATCTCTATGCGGCCATGGAAGATTTCCGGATAGATATTATGATTGATAGTGGGCCAAGTGCCCGCAGTGTCCAGATAAACCTCAACCCATTTACGCTCATTGGGGCCACTACCCGGAGCGGTTTGCTCACGGCACCACTTCTATCCCGTTTTGGCATAAAAGCCCGTTTAGAATATTATGATGCCGAAACATTGAAAAAAATAATTCTGCGCAGTGCCGGAATTCTCAATACAAAAATCACCAGTGATGCCGCTACAGAAATTTCCGGTCGCAGCAGGGGAACACCGCGTATTGCTAATGGCCTGCTACGTCGTGTCCGTGATTTTGCGCAGGTAATAGGTAATGGTGTAATTGATATGAATATTACTGTACATGCGCTCAAAGCTTTGAATGTAGATAAACATGGTCTCGATGAAATGGATAACCGTATACTGAATACGATAATCGATAAGTTCAAAGGTGGCCCCGTTGGCATCACTACGATTGCAACAGCGGTAGGTGAAGAAACGGGTACACTGGAAGAAGTGTATGAGCCATTCCTGATACAGGAAGGGTTTATGATGCGTACGTCCCGCGGGAGAGAAGTAACTGCTAAAGCATACGCACATACCGGGAAAATATTTCCCACGAAACCAGGCCAACCCGATCTTTTCGGTGCATAAAAAAAGCCTCCGTGTGGAGGCTTTTATATGAAAATATTTATTTTATTCTGATTCTACAAGTCGGAAACCATTACCATGAATATTGACAATCTCCAGTTTTTCATCTTCCTTTAAATATTTACGCAATTTGGCAATGTAAACATCCATACTGCGGCCATTAAAATAGGTATCACTTCCCCATATTTTTTTAAGGGCTGCTTCCCGTGGTAATAGATCGTTTTTATACTCAGCCAGCATTTTCAGCAGTTCATTTTCTTTTGGAGAAAGCGTTTGTACTTTACCGTTAACTGTTAACTCCCTGAGGCGTGGATTAAAATGATAACCTGCCAGGTCGAATTCTGCGTTCGCTTCTTCTCTATGCAATTCCTCATTACGCTTTAGAATAGCTTTTATTTTATGCAATAAAACTTCGCTGTCAAAAGGCTTGGTAATATAATCGTCTGCCCCGAGCTTATATCCCTGAATGATATCATCTTTCATTGTTTTTGCACTCAGGAAGAATAAGGGCACATCCGGGTTAATATCCCGGATTTCTTCTGCAAGAGTGAAGCCATCCATATTTGGCATCATAACATCCAACAGGCATATATCAAATTTCTCCCTTTGAAAAGCGGCAAGACCCAGGCGGCCATCTCTTTCCAGGATAACTTCATAATCATTCAATTCCAGGTAATTTTTCAAAACCATACCCAGGTTCGCGTCATCCTCACATAATAAAATTTGGGGTTTTGCTGATTCCATTTGTTGTAGTTTAAATATTATTAGTTAACTCAGTTATTTCAATACGCTAATATAATGCCTAAATATTCAAATGAAAGGGTATAACATAAACTAAATCATATCACTAGGTAAATTATACTTGCTTCTTACAGAAAGATAAGAATTTAATACAGATTCCATTTTTGGATTTCTCCTGTAGTTGCTTTAACAAAATCTTACACGCCTGCCATTAATCCTTTCTCATTTTCTTCCTTCTGTAAAGAGTAGGTTTTAATAAACATAGCCTCCGTTGAAACCATATTTTAAAAAATAAAAATATCAAGATGAAAAAACTTATTCTACTCTTAAGCATATCTGGTCTTTACCAGTTTGCCTTTGCCCAAACAACAGCAACTTTCGGAATTAAAGCAGGTATATCTTCCGCAGGCCTTAAAGGTGATGCTGCTACCAGTTTAAATAGCTTACTGGATTTTTCCAATGGTAGATTGACCACCTCGAACAGAACCGGATTCTTTGCGGGGGCATTTACTGATATTCCTCTTAGTGGAAATATTTCATTGGAACCTGGATTATATTATACTGATAAAGGCTACCAGTTAAAAGGTGAACTCAACCTGAAGGGCCTGGATTTCCTGGGTGCTAATGCTACTGCCAACCTGCACAATGGCTACATTGATTTACCCATATTATTAAAAGCAAATTTTGACGGACTGCAGGTTTTTGCCGGACCACAGGTATCCTATTTACTGCAATCAGATTTAAAGCTTAAAGCAGGTGCCTTCGGAATAAATGTGGTGAATAAAACGATTGATGCTACCAGCGAGTTTAATCGTTGGGATGCAGGCTTAACGGGGGGCCTGGGTTACCAGTTTAATAATGGTTTAAGCCTTTCAGGTTCTTATGATTATGGTTTAATGAAAGCAGATGCCAATCAAAATATGGATGTTTATAATCGAGGTTTTAAACTCGGCATTGGTCTTCGCTTTTAAATCCTGCACCTTACCTTTTATATATTGTTTGTTCCTACGAAAGCTAAAAAAAGCAGGGCAATTGTCCTGCTTTTTTTAGCTTCAATAAGTCCTCATTAATTATCAGACTTCTGGCCATATCTTTCGTTGGTAGATTCTGTTACATTTGAACCCTTATTCACTTTAAGTTGATTTTGTACATCATTAACACCACCAACCCTCTCTGCTAAATCTTCTGCACGCCTTTTTTGCTCCCGGGTATTTACAGTTCCACTAAGCGTAACTTCTCCTTCATTAATGGAAATATCAATATCAGAGGCATCCAGGTGTGAGTCGTGATAGAATTTTTCATTGATGTCTTCCTTTATTCGCTCGTTTGTGCGGGTATAGCCTTTAGGCCCTTTTCCGATATGCGGTCCAGAAACTTTATCCATTCTGCGGCGGCGTTCTGCATCATCATCACCAAACCAGGAAGCAACTTCATCTGAGGTACGATCCCACCAATCCCTATCTTGCACATTAGAATTATTGCGGTTGCGGGGATTGTCATTTTCTCTTCCCCTGTAATTGATGGGGTTGCTGTTATTGGGATAATTGTTGTCTTCTTGAATCCTATTTGAATTACGATTTTCATTTCCGCTTCTCTGGTTATTATTTCCTGAAGCATAGCGTGGGAATCCCGAATGTGGATCCTGTCCGCGGGTATACCCCATTCTCATATTATCCTCATAGTTGCGATAATCGTTACGGGAATTATTAGAAGAAGGGTAATCATTATCCATATTATTACTTTCGCTGTAGCGTTGCCGGTTGCGGGAATAATCTTGCGGATCAAACCACCCTGCAGGCTTTTGATCTTCCATATGATCATAGTTATTACTACTTCTGTAATTATCTTTTTTTGACATGATAGAATATTTTTAAATTAAAAAATTATGTGTAATGCTTTTACAAATGAAAATATTATGCCTGAGAACAAAATGTCATGAGGAAATATGTCAACGAATAATTGTTTATTTTTTTCC
>JBDSWG010000001.1:0-5692 GCA_039926825.1 Ferruginibacter sp. | reverse complement strand
GGCTGTACTTTATATATCCTTCCACATCGTGTTCACCTTTTTCATAACGGCTTATATCCTCTATTTCTGAATCTTTAAAAATACGGGTATAAAATTCTATGGCTTCGTTGGCTTTGCCGGCATTAGCCTGTGTAAACATAAGAGAAGGCGTTATTTTTTCTTTGCCCCCTGGCTGTAACATGAGTTGCCAGTTTACCCCATATTTATCCTGGCACCAGCCATATTTTTCACTCCAGGGATATTTATCTAACGCCATCATAACGGTACCTCCTTCAGATAATTTTTTCCAAAGTGTAGTTAATGCTTCATCCGAATCATGATGTACAAAAAATGATATTGAAGGATTAATCTTAAAATAAGGACCGCCGTTTAGGGCCAGGAATTTAAAATCCCAAATTGAAAAATTTAAGGCAATGGAATTCTCATCCATAATTTTTGAAGGATGAAAACATTCACAATAAAATGTTGTTGCAGATTTTGCCTCGTTATCAAACCAAAGGCAAGGATAAATTTCATGCGTCATAATGATTTATTTTGTTTGACAATTAAACATCCAGTTAATACCATATTTATCTATGCAGGAGCCAAAATAAGCCCCCCAAAACATGTCTTCCAGGGGCATAGTAACCTTACCAGCTTCAGAAAGCGCATCAAATAATCTCTTCGTCTCTTCTTTATCGTCAGGCTCCAGGTTTATATGAATATTATTTCCGGTCGTTATAGTAAAACCCATTTGTTCCGGTGCATCAGTGCCCATAAGCATGTGGCCGCCGGTAATAGGTAACTCCACATGCATCACCATATTTTTCACTTCCTCGCTCAGGGTCGGTTGACCTTCCTGCGCCGGCGCCTCACCCAGCCGCATAATACCCGGCGGAGTAAATGTTGTTTTAAATATATTTTTATAAAAGCCGAATGCCTCTTCGGTATTTCCACTAAAGTTTAGATAGGTGCTGACCCTTGCCATAATAATTTTTTTTTGATGAAGGAGTAGGATACAAAGCTAATGCAGATACACATTTCTTATGCTGCCTAAAGAAGACCAAATACATGGCAGATTGCGACAAATATTACCTGGAGGTAGCGATTCGAAAAAAATGAGAAGCATCCATATTCCTACATTAAACTCCTATAGCAGGTCTTCCTTTTTTTTAAAAGGTTTTTTAACATCAGCAAGTTTTGGTTACACGCAGTTTATAAATTCCCACATCATGCCTAATGATGTTTTACACAAATACAGTATTGACCAGGCATGTTACCACTTCTTCATCAAGAGAATTTATTTTGCAACTGCTCCTTACCTTTCCACTCATACCAAATAAACCCGAGAAGGAGGATCATTAATATCCAAGTAGACACGCTGCTGATGGTTCTTCCCGTCCAGTATGTAGCGGGCTCAAATTTAAAATCAATCTTATGTTTGCCGGCAGGAATATTTAACCCACGTAATACATAATTTGCTTTGAAGTAGGGAACTTTTTTGCCGTCTATGTAGGCATACCAGTCTTTATAATAAATTTCGCTGAACAAAGCCAGGTGCGGGGCTGAGCTGTTAGATTCATATACAATAGCATCATTATCAAAAGCGGTCATTACGATGGTTGCACTACTATCTGCCGGTGTGTAATTACCAACAATATCCTTGTATTGGTTTTCAACAATGGCAGTGTCTTTAGCGGAGAAATTGTATAACGCTCTCATTTCTGCTGCGGGTCCTTCTACAAACCGGGCGCCTTTTACAAACCAGGCATGGCCCAGGGCATCCGTATTTGTAGCCGGAACTATTTCATTTCCCTGGCGTTGCAATATGTATTTTGCATTCAGCATATTCAGCACCTGCATGTTGGGCTGGCCACTCATTTGGTACGCTGCCAGGTCATCATAGATGCCCATCTTTGCAGCATGGTAACCACCAATTGATTTATGATAATATGAAGTTTTTGATTCCTGGAAAGGATCGCCACCCGCCAGGTTAAACACCCGGAAATTTGGATCCTTATCATTCAGTATCACCTGGTCTGCAGCCGTGAAAGGAAACTCTGAACTCTCATATTTATCCTTGCTGTCAAAGCTTTTTCCATTGAGGTATTTCAGATCAAAGCCCATCAAATCTATGAGAATAAATAAACTGGTTAGCGCCATCATAAGTGTGGCCATCATTTTCTTCTTCAGGTAAAGAACAATACAAATAGCTGCTACCAAAACAAAAAGAAAAGAGCGGATAATATCACTCATGAATATTGCCTTACGGTCTTGCCTAAGCGCACTTACCGCCTCGCGGCTGGTTTTACGTGCCTCCGGTGTTCCCTGCAGGTTCGTGGCCAGGCCTTCATATAAACGGTTATCTTTTTCCGGGGTAAACTTAGCATCCAGGGCAGAAATTTGTTGTTCTGCATTGGCACCGCCCTGGTCCAGGATATTATTAAATGCCTGGGTCCGTTGTGTATTTTCACTGGCGAAAGAACTGCTGCTGTAAAACGCGAGCGCACCTAAGAAAACCACTCCTGTAGCCATCATGGCATAACGGAATTTTTTCCAGGTGTCTTCATCAGAATTACTTACTAATTTATCCAGTGTAAGCGCCGTCATGATGGCAAATAAAACCTGGGGTATCACCAGCGTCATGGTGGGCACACGAAATTTATTGTAGAAAGGCATATAATCAAAAAGAAAATTATTGAACCCGGGAAAGTGGCTGCCCCAGGCCATAAATATGGACAAGACAGAGAGAATAAATATCCACCATTTCTGTTTATCATCCAGGATAAACATGCCTAATATAAATAACATACAGACAATAGCGCCCAGGTAAATGGGCCCATTAGTAAATGGCTGCTCGCCCCAATAGAGAGACTGGGATAACTGCATGCGCATTTGATCTATCGCATTGCCGGGCAGGTTAAGTTTTTCTGATAATACCTGCAGCACATTAGCGTCTTCTTTCAGTTCCGGGAAAATATAACTTTCGCCATCTCTTTCAGCATAATGATTACCGTATGCCATAACTCCGGGAAACATCAGGCTCAGCGTTTCACCCTTACCGTAACTCCATTGAAATGCATATTCCCGGGAGAGACCGGAAGTTTTACTTTCTTTATCCAGTTTCTGGGTATTGTTAGTTTCATCCAGTACCAGTTGCCCCCCACGTTTACTTTCTTTAGCATAATCATAAATGGTGAGTAACGTCAGGGCATTGATGGCTACGCCTAAAATACCTGCTGCCAATAATAAACCCAGCGCTTTAGAAAGGTGGCTGTAATTTTTTTCTTTTATCCAGGTAACTATCCAGGCCAGGGTCATAGCCCCCAGGATGAGTAAGAGATAATAGGAAATTTGTTGGTGCCCCTGCCCAATTTGTAAAGCGGTAAATAAAGCCGTAAGCGTAAACCCGGAAACATACATACCGCGAAAAATAAGCATGACGGCTCCAATAACTGCAGGTGTGTAGGCAAGTGCAAACATTTGGGTTTCGTGACCCGCAGTTATAATGATGGGGCTAAAACTGCAGAAAGCAAAAGCAATTGCCCCTGCTATTGCTGCCAGGGGTTTTATGCGCATACAGATGCACATAAAATAAAAAGAGATGCAGGCCAAGAAAAAGAAATTCATGGGTTGCGGTAGCCACAACTGGAAAAGATGATCAATAAAACCTAAAGGTGACCAGGCACCTTCCATGGCAACCTGGTATGCCGGCATGCCGCCAAACATACTTGTAATCCAAAGCGGGAAGTGGCCATGTGTTTCTTTATAGATAAAGGATTGGTGGCTCATACCATGCCAGCCCGTCATATCCGACTGTTTCAAAATTACACCTGACTCCAGGGCAGGTTTGCTGATGATGAGCGCTACAATTAAAAAAACGCCTATCGCAATGAGATGGGGTACGAGTGATTTAAAATTGAAATTTTTCATGCAAAGTCTTATGAGGCGGCAAATTAAACAAATGTTGTTTAATCACGGGAGGGCGGGTGATATTATTTCAACTTGAAGTAAAATGTAAATTACATACCTATTGCGGAATGCCCTGCACCGGCTCCATGTCTGCACGCTGGTTGCGGCGTTTAAAAATGCTGCCATCGGGTTTGCCAAAACGGTAATTAAAATTCAGCCGGGCATATTGAGGATCTCTGCGGCGGGAATAATCCTGGGAGAAATAACTTCCGTTCGCATGCGTGCTATATAATCGTGTACGCAAAACATCATTAAACTGTAGGGTGAGGGCAGCAGCGTTATTTTTCCCGAATTCTTTTTTCAGGGAAATATCCGTGCTGAATAAAGGTTTTATATATCCCTGGGCAGATACCTGCGAAGAACCAAATATTGAACCGCCATAACTAGCGGTAGTTGCGTTACGCCCGGCATTTACAGGTAATATGGTCTTTGCCTGGTATTCACTATTTAGCTGCAGCGTAAAATTATTCCCCAGCCGGAAAGTGGAAGCAATTTTACCAAAATAACTCGTCAGGGTTGTATTGCCGGCTCCCGCCAGGTTATCAGCATTTACATCAATATGATAAAGATTAAAACTAGTGGTAAGATCCCACCAATTCATCACTTTTGTACGGTTCGTAAGTTCTATTCCCATTGTATTGCTTTCTCTCGCATTTGCGTAAGAATTAAAAATTACGCTATCCAGTTTGGCCGGGTTTGGATTCGCGGCCCTGTATTGATACCGGAGTATAATATCATCACTTCGTTTTCCATAGATAGTACCTTGAAATGTATTGCCTTGCAGGTTTTGGTAAACGTATGAAAGTTCTCCCAGGTGTATAAATTCAGGTTTTAATCCAGGAAAACCAATCGTCAGGTTCAGGGAATCTGAAAAATCAATGAATGGTATTATCTGGAAAAAACCGGGGCGGTTTATTTTGCGGGAATAATTTAGTTGAAGGTTTTGATGCTCTGATAATTTCTTGGAAAGATAAAGGCTTGGGAAAAGACTGAAGGGATAACTATTAGAAAATGATTTTCCACTAACCAGGCGCCCATCATAACGGGAATTTTCGACACGCAACCCGGCTTGCAGGGAAAAAGTTTTGAACTGTTGCGCATAGTTTGCATAAGCGGCATAAACCTGGTCATTAAAATTATAGGCCACAGCTATGGCAGGAATGTAAACATATCGCCGTGATGTAAGATCCTGTATGAAATTGTCGTTATAACTAATAAAATTCCGGCGTGACATGCGCAAACCGGTTTCCAGCCTTTTATTTTTGGAGAATGGGGTGGCGTAATCAGACTGTATGGTCAGGAATTTCGTTTTGCCCCCACCGGTAGCACGCTCGGCCCCCACAGGAGGAAGCGCTATGCCAGCCATGTCAAAATAATAACTCTGGTAGTCAGATGTATTGGTGTTATTCGTTTGATTGTAAGTAACGTCAGCAGTTATATCTCTGTTAGGCCTGGAGAAATTATGCCGGTACCCGGTTACAAACCCGGAGTTAGTAAAATAGGTAATGGAGCGCAGGTCGCGTTCGCTGGTTTCGTGCGATGTAAAGGTGGGGTATGTAGTATCCCGGCTCGTATAGAGATAGTCTCTATTTCTGAATTTACCCCTTACCAGGTTGCCTGTGAGAGAAAAGGTGTTTCGGTTGTCAGCAAAATAATCCATTCCCGCCCGGCCATACACGATTGTGCCCTGGGTTTGGGGCGCATTATTTTGCGTGAGAAAAGCAATTTTATCTTTGATAGA